>JBEIVF010000288.1:0-2064 GCA_040374005.1 Gemmatimonadaceae bacterium
CACCATCCGCGCAGCGCGGCGCGATGCGTTGCAGGAGCACCTGAAGGCCCGCGGGATCGGCAACAGCGTGTACTACCCGTTACCGCTGCACCTCCAGCCGTGCTTCGCGTATCTCGGCTACAAGGAAGGCCAGTGCCCGGTGTCGGAGCAGGCCTCGCGCGAGGTCCTGTCCTTGCCGGTGTTCCCTGAACTCACGGCGGCCCAGCGCGACGAAGTCGTCGTGGCGGTACGCGCCTTCTACGGCCGATGAATACTACACACGCACGTGCGCTCGAGTCGAAGATCGCGGACCGTTCCGCGGTCATCGGGGTCATCGGTCTCGGCTACGTCGGACTGCCCTTGGCGATGGAGTTCGCCGAGGCCGGGTTCACCGTGATCGGCTACGATGTGTCGGAGCGGGTCGTCGGGCTCCTGAACCGCGGCGAGTCGCACATCCAGGACGTGGATGCGGCGCAGGTGCAGCGCCATGTGGCCACCGGCCGCTTCCGCGCCTCGACCGACGAAGCGGTGCTGGGCGAGACGCAGGCGATCTCGATCGCTGTACCGACGCCGTTGGTGAAGACGCGCGACCCCGACATGTCGTATGTGATCGCGTCGGCAGAGGCCGTGGCGCGGCACGCACGGCCGGGGTTGTTGATCGTGCTCGAGTCCACGACGTACCCCGGCACCACGCGCGAGCTCCTGCAGCCGCGGCTCGAGGAGCGCGGCCTGGTGGTCGGCGAGGATGTGTTCCTCGCCTTCTCGCCCGAGCGCGTGGACCCCGGCAATGTGATCTGGCACACGAAGAACACGCCGAAGGTGGTGGGCGGCATCACCGCCGCCTGCACCCGCGTGGCGACCGCGCTCTACGAGTCGTGCATCGACACCGTCGTGCCGGTCTCGTCCACGGAAACGGCCGAGCTGGTGAAGTTGCTCGAGAACACGTTCCGCTCGGTGAACATCGCGATGGTCAACGAGATGGCACTGGTCTGCGACCGCCTTGGCGTCAACGTGTGGGAGGTCATCGATGCGGCCGCGACGAAGCCGTTCGGGTTCATGAAGTTCACGCCGGGCCCGGGCATCGGCGGGCACTGCATCCCGCTCGACCCGCACTATCTCGCCTGGAAGATGCGTGAGCTGAATTACAAGACGCGCTTCATCGACCTCGCCAGCGAGATCAACAGCGCGATGCCCGAGATCGTGGTGGAGAAGACGGCCCGGGCCCTCAACGATGTGCGCAAGTCGGTGAAGGGGAGCACGGTGCTGGTGCTCGGCGTCGCCTACAAGCGTGACATCGACGACATGCGGGAGAGCCCGGCGCTCGACGTGATCCATCTGCTCGAAGAGCGCGGGGCCCACGTCGTCTACCACGATCCGCACATCGCGTCGTTCATGGAGCAGGGGCGTCGATTCGTCAGCCAGCCGCTCGATGACGCGTTGCTGAGCACCGTGGATGCGGTCCTGATCATCACCGACCACACCGCGGTGGACTATCAGCGGGTCGTGGACCGCGCCGCGCTCGTCGTGGATACGCGGAACGCCACGGGCACCCTCACACCAGGGCGGGCGACCATCGTCCCGCTCACGTCCACCTCTCGTCCGCCAGTGCGATGAAGGTCGCCGTGGTCGGCACCGGGTACGTCGGACTCGTGGCTGGGGCATGTCTGGCAGAGACCGGAAACGATGTGATCTGTGCCGATATCGATGCGGAGAAGATCGACGGCCTCACGCGCAACATCCTGCCGATCTACGAACCGGGTCTCGAAGCATTGGTCGAGCGCAACCAAGCCGAAGGCCGCATCGTCTTCACCACCGATGTCGCGTCGGCCGTCGCCAATGTGCAAGTGGTCTTCATCGCGGTCGGCACGCCGCCCGACGAGGACGGCTCGGCGGATCTGCAGTATGTGCTCGCCGTGGCGGAGCAGATCGGGCGGCATGCGACGCAAGAAGTCGTGGTCGTCACCAAGTCCACCGTGCCGGTGGGCACGGCGGACAAGGTGCGCGCGGCAGTGGCCACGCATGCCGCGGTGCCGTTCCACGTGTGTTCGAATCCAGAGTTCCTGAAGGAAGGCGCGGCGGTGGACG
>JBEIVF010000026.1:0-14544 GCA_040374005.1 Gemmatimonadaceae bacterium
AGACCGCGCGCGCACGCTTCATGCGGGCGCACGGGCAGGTGTTCTCGGTGCTCGGCATCATGCAGTCCTTCTGGTACAAGACCGATGACCGGCGTGAGCGCTTCGTGGCCATCTGCCGCGACCGCGACGTGCAGGAACTCACGTTCGATGGATACATGAACAAGCAGTTGGTGAAGGCCAAGCCGATGGCGCATTTGCGGATCTTCTTCAAGAACCTCGCGCATCTGACCGGCCTTGCCCCTGCGTAATGGATTTCATCGACACGGCGCTCGCCGTCAATGCAGGAGCGGTCATCGTGACCATCCTCGCAGGGGCGTGGATCACGGACATCGGTCCGTGGTACCGCGGCTTGCGCAAGCCCTCGTGGAACCCGCCGAACTGGGCCTTCGGTCCCGCGTGGTCGACGATCTTCTTCTTGTCCGCGTGGGCGGGAACGCTGGCGTGGCGCGCGCCGAACTTTGCGGAGCACCGCTGGTCCGTGATCGGGGCGTTCGCGGCGAACTACAGCTTGAACGTCTTCTGGAGCTACCTCTTCTTCCGTCGTCAGCGCCCCGACTGGGCGTTCGTCGAGGTCTTTCCGTTCATGGCGACGATCGTCTGGATGATGATCGCGGTGTCGCCGTTGTCCGAGTCTGCCGTGCTCTTGCTGGTGCCGTATCTCTGCTGGGTGTCGTTCGCGACGGTGCTGAATGCGACGATCATCAAGCTCAACCACCCCTTCTGACCACCCCGGATCGATGCTGATCTCGATCGCCGTGGATTTCCGGCACGCCGATGTCGCGACCCGCGAACGGTTCCATTTGAGCGAAGATAGGATCCGCCGCGTGTACGAATCGCCACGCCCGCACGGCGTGGAAGAACTCGTCCTCGTGGCGACCTGTAATCGCACGGAGCTGTACGCCTGGACCACCGCCAATGATGCCGCCGGGGTCGATCACGCGATCACCGGCCTGGCGCGTCGCTGGATGGGCACTCGGAACGGCGCGCGGTCGCTCCTGGCCATCGCCCGTCGTCGCACGGGCATCGATGTCGCCGAGCACGTGTACCGCGTGGGATCAGGGCTGGAGTCGCAGGTGCTGGGCGATGCCCAGATCCTCGGCCAGTTGCGGGCCGCGTACAAGGCCGCGGGCCCGGTGGAAGCAGCGGGACCGGTGTTGCACCGGTTGTTCGCGACGGCCCTGCGCACGGGCAAGCGGGTGCAGACCGAGACCTCGTTGTTCGCGGGACGTAATTCGGTGGGCAGCGAAGCGGCGCACGTGGCGCTGCGGCGCTTCGGGCGCTTGAATCATGCCCGCGTGGTGATCATCGGTTGCGGCAAGACCGGTGAGCGCGCGGCGCGTCAGATGATGAAGCTCGGCGCCGGCGACTTGGTGCTGATCAACCGGAGCCCCGAGAAGTCCGCGGCGCTGGCCGGTGATCTCAGTGTGCGGTCCGCCGCGTGGGAGACCATGCACCTCGAGTTGTCGATGGCCGACATCGCCATCGTGGCGACGGCGTCACCCACGGCGGTGGTACAGGCCAATGAACTGACGCGGGGTCGTGAGAACTGCGGCACGGCGGGCTACCCGCTGCTGCTGCTCGACCTCGGCGTGCCGCGCAACGTGGAGCCGGCGTGTGCGTTGTCGCCGTCGGTGACCATCGTCGATCTCGACGCGCTGCATGCGCCACTGGCCACCGCGGAGGAGCTACGTCGCTCGGCGTTGCCGTCGGCGGAGGAGATCGTGTTGGCCGAGCTGACGTCGTTCGAGGAGTGGATGCATGCGGCCAAGGCGCGCCATGCGATCCGACCGCTGCGCGAGGCCTTAGTGGCCGTGGCGCGGCGTGAAGTGGCGTTCGTCGCCGGCGGCGAGAAGGCCGATCGCACGGCCGAACGCATCGTGGCTAAACTGCTGGCGCGGCCGATGACGGCGATGCGACAGGCGATCGCGCGTGGCGACGATGTTGGTGCGTACGCGCAGGCCCTCGAGCACTTGTTCGAGCCGCATCTGACGTCGGCGCCCACACCGCCACTGACCCGACTTCCTGACCCCGTGCGCGCGGCCCAGCCGCGTTTGGTAGCGACATGAGCGATCTGTTCCTCCGTGCCTTGCGGCGCGAGCCCGTTGAGCGTCCGCCGGTGTGGATGATGCGTCAAGCGGGCCGGTACTTGCCGCAGTCCCGCGCGGTGCGTGCGAAGTCCGACTTCCTGACCATGTGCAAGACCCCGGAGTTGGCGACGGAAGTCACGATGCAGCCGGTGGACCTGATGGGCGTGGACGCGGCGATCATCTTCTCCGACATCTTGGTGATCCCCGAAGCGATGGGGATGCACTTGACGCTCGACGAAGGCGTGGGCCCGGTGTTCACGTCGCCCATTCGCACGGCGGCCGACATCGGCACGCTGACGACGGTCGAAGCCGAGGATCAGCTCAAGTACGTGATGGACGCGCTGCGGATGACACGACGCGAGCTCAATGGCCGCGTGCCGTTGATCGGCTTTGCTGGTGCGCCGTGGACCTTGATGGCGTACATGGTCGAGGGCAAGGGCACGAAGAACTTTGCCGTGGCCAAGAAGTTCTTGTTCGAGCAGCCGCAGCAGGCGCACCGGTTGTTGGAGAAGTTGTCCACGGCAGTGGGCTGCTATTTGCGCGATCAAGTGAAGGCGGGCGCGCAGGCGTTGCAGTTGTTCGACTCGTGGGCGGGAGCGCTAAGCCCGATCGAGTTCCGCGAGTTCGCATTGCCGTACTTGAAGGAGTCGGCGACCATTGCCAAGACCGCGGGCGTGCCGCTCATCGTGTTCTGCCCGGGTGCTGGGTGGGCGTTCGAAGAGCTGGCCACCGAGACGGGCGCTGATGTGATCGGCGTGGATTGGCAGGTGGAAGCGTCGGTGGCCCGCGCCAATGCGGACCGCCTCGGTGTGGGCATCCAGGGCAACTTCGATCCGTGTGCGTTGTATGCGCCCATCGAGACCATCCAGGCGCGTGCGCGGGCCATGGTCGATGCCATGAACGGCCCCGGGTACATCGCCAACTTGGGCCACGGCATCTTGCCGGACACGCCGGTCGCGCACGCGAAGGCGTTCATCGACACCATCCGGTCGTACGCGGATTCACCGGTCGGCTCGGCGTCGTGACTGCCGGTTCGGACACCGACGCGCGGCGTGCCGCGGCGTCGGCGTGGATCGCCACCATTCACGATGACCTGACGGCGCTGTTCGAGTCGCTCGACGGCGGCGCGCGCTTTCGTGAGGACACGTGGGAGCGTGAGGGCGGCGGCGGTGGGTGGTCGCGCGTGATGATCGACGGCGTGACGTTCGAGAAAGCCGGCATCAATCGGTCCACCGTGCTCGGCGTTCTACCGCCCGCCGCTGCGGCGCGCCTAGGTGGCACCGGCGCGGCCGAAGGCTCGACGCACTTCTTTGCGACGGGCGTGTCGTTGGTGGTGCATCCGCGCAGCCCACGAATCCCGACGGTGCACTTGAATGTGCGCTACTTCGAGCTCACCGATGCCGACGGCGTGCTCTGCGACGCATGGTTCGGTGGCGGCACGGATCTGACGCCGACGTACCCGCACGAGGACGATGTGCGGCATTTCCACGGGGCGCTGAAGGCCATTTGCGACGCGCACCACCGGGGGTACTGGGGTCGGTTCAAGCCGTGGTGCGATGAGTACTTCCGCAACCTGCACCGCGACGGCGAGCCGCGTGGGTGCGGCGGCATCTTCTTCGACCACATTCGGCCCAGCACCGACGAGGGCGGCTTGGACCGTGCGGCGCTCCAGGCCTTCGTGGGTGACGTTGGACGGTCGCTACGCAGTGCGTATGGCCCCATCGTCGAACGGCGCCGTGGTGAGGCTTCTACGGCCGAGGAACGCGACTTCCAGTTGTACCGGCGGGGGCGCTACGTGGAGTTCAACCTGGTGCACGACCGCGGGACGATCTTCGGGTTGCAAACGAATGCCCGGATCGAGTCGGTGTTGATGTCGTTGCCGCCGTTGGCGTCGTGGCTGTATTCGCCGGTTTGGGAGGAGGGGAGTTTTCAGGCGCGGTTGCAGGGGATGTTGGGGGCGCGGAGCTGGGTGTGAGGGGGTAGTTTTCCCCAATGACCTACCTCTGGGTGAAGGCCCTCCACCTCGTCGGCATCGTCTCGTGGTTCGCCGGCCTGTTCTACCTGGTCCGGCTGTTCGTCTACCACGCCGAGGCCGCCCAGCGGCCCACCGCCGAGCGGGACCTGCTCCAGCGGCAGTTCACGATCATGGCCGAGCGGCTGCTGCACATCATCACCACGCCGGCCATGGTCATCACGGTGGCCGCCGGGATCACGATGCTGGTGCTCAATCCGGCGCTGCTGTCCCAGCGGTGGATGCACCTCAAGTTCGCGCCGATCATCGCCCTGCTGGCCTACCATGCGTGGTGCTGGGCCATCGTCCGGCGCCTCGGGCGCGGCCACGGGGTGGGCTCACCCAAGCAGATGCGCATCGCCAACGAGGTGCCGACCATTCTCCTCGTCGTCACGGTGATCCTCGCGGTGCTCAAAGGCACGGCTTCGCTGCTCCAGCTCCTCGGCCTCTCGGTGGGACTCATCCTCGTCCTCGGCGTCGCAATCCAACTCTATGGCGCTGTGCGCGCTCGCAAAGGAGAGACGGTATGAGCATCGATGTCTTGGCCATCGCCCCACACCGTGACGACGCGGAGCTGACCTGCGGCGGTACGCTGCTCGTGGCGCGGGCGCAGGGGTATCGCACCGCCGTCATCGACCTCACGCGAGGCGAGATGGGCACCCGTGGCTCAGCAGAACTACGGGCGGCCGAAGCGGAAGCCGCCGCGCAGATCCTCGGGCTGTCGGCGCGCGAGAACCTGAGCCTGCCCGATGCGGGTATCACGAACACGCCCGAGACGCGTCTGGCGCTGGCCAAGCTGATCAAGGCGCTGAAGCCGCAGGTGGTGATCGCGCCAGCGCCGACCGGACGACACCCCGATCATCGGGTGGCGAGCGAACTGGCGCGCGATGCCTGCTTCGTCGCGGGACTCGCCAAGGCGGATCCCGACACCCCGCCGCACCGGCCGCGGAAGATCATCCACACGATCACCTACCGTGAGGACGCGCTCAAGCCCACCTTCGTGGTGGACATCAGCGCGGTGTTCGAGGACAAGCTCGCGGCCATCCAGTGCTACCGCTCGCAGTTCGACGGCGCCATCCAAGCGGGCGAGGTGTACCCCAACGGCGAACCGCTGTACGACATCGTGCGGCATCAAGCGGCGCACTACGGCTCGCTCATCCGCTGTCAGTACGGCGAACCCTTCTGGACCAATGAGACCATGCTCGTGACCGATGTGATGACCCTCGGCGTGTCGTCCCTATGAGCGGCGGCGAAATGGATTACCCCAAGTATTTGTCGGTGGACGAGCTGCTCTCGCTCCAGCGTCCGCAGTCGTCACCCGAGCATCCGGATGAATTGCTGTTCATCGTGGTGCACCAAGCGAGTGAGCTGTGGTTCAAGCTGATCCTGCACGAGCTGGAAACGCTCAGCCGGGCGATGGCATCGCGCGATGCGATGAAAGCGGTGTTCACGATGCGCCGGATCAACGGCGTGATGCGCATCGTGTCGGAGCAACTCGCGGCATTGGAGACCCTGCCCCCGCAGCGCTTCGCCCAATTCCGTGGCTTTCTCGGCGCGTCGTCGGGGTCGCAGAGCGTGCAGTTCCGCGCCATCGAAGCGGCGTGCGGATTGCGTGACGAGCATTTCCTCGCGGTGCTGCGCGAGCACGGACCGTTGCCGGCGCTCGTGGAGTCGTGGATCGCCCGCCCGACGCTCCAGCAGTTGTACCTCGACTGCGTGGCCGATGCCGGCGTGACGCTGGAGGAGCTGTACACCGGCCCCGGCCCCTCACCGCTGGTGTTGCTGGCCGAGGACTTCTTGGAGTTCGAGCAGCAGTTCGCGCGGTGGCGGTTCTTGCATGTGCAGCTGGTGCAGCGGGTCATCGGGCCCATGACCTCGGGCACCGGCGGCACGATGGGCGCCAAGTACCTGGAGCGGACGGTAAAGCAGCAGTTCTTCCCGGCGTTGTGGGCGGTGCGGGCCAAGCTGTACGGGTGAGCGCCGGTCCCTTGGGTTGCCGTCGTGGCCCGCGCAGTGCAACGTTCCTCAGGTCACCCCAGCCATTTCCTCTGTGAAACACCTCCGTTTTGCCCTGCTCTGCGTGGCCGTCGGGGCCTGCGCGTCGGCTCCCGTCCCCACGCCCGCACCCACGGCCGTCGATCACTCCGCCCACACGGCGCCCGCGGCCGACCCGCACGCTGGGCACGACATGGGCCTGCCCCCGGTGACCATCCCCGCTGGGGCGCTCATCACCGAGGCCGATGTGCGCTTCATGCAGGGGATGATCGCCCACCACGCGCAGGCCGTGGTGATGACGCGGCTCGCGTTGGCCGCCGGTGCCTCCGAGCGCGTGCAGAAGCTCGCGACCAAGATCGACCTGTCGCAGGCCGGTGAGATCACGCTGATGCAGGAGTGGCTGCGCGAGTACCGGCAGACGGTGCCCGACACGTCGTCGTGGCGCACGATGCAGATGCACGGCATGCTCACGATGGCCGAGATGGACGCCTTGGCCACGGCCAAGGGGACGAATTTCGACCGGATGTTCCTGACGCTGATGATCCGCCATCACGAAGGCGCGATCACGATGGTGAAGGACCTGCTCGCGTCCCCGCGCGCAGGGCAGGAAGTGGACATCAATGTCCTCGCCAATGAGATAGAAGCCGCGCAGACCGCCGAGATCGGGCTGATGTGGCAGATGTTAGCCGATCTCGACTGACCACCACCCCGGAGTCACGCTTGATGTCTCGTCTTCGCCCCACGCTCGTCACCGCGCTGTTCGCCGGTGCCCTCGCTGCGCCGCTCGCGGCGCAAACGTATCCCAACGCGAATGATCCGCGGAACACGCTGAAGCCTGGGCTCGCCGACGCCGGCACTGCGCTCTCCGGCATGCGCCTCGTGGCCGTCGCACCCAAGCCCGCGGTCTTCGACTCGATCCGTGGTCTCACGTTCGTGAACTCTGATCTCGCGTTCCGCGGCAACCTGGTGTACCAGGGCAACTTCGCGGGCTTCAGCATTTGGGACGTGAGCAATGCGGCCGCGCCCAAGCTGGTATCCTCCGTGGCCTGCATCACGTCGCAAGGCGATCCGTCCATCGTCGGCAACCTGCTGTTCGTGTCGGCCGAGGGCGCGGGCAATCGCAACGACTGCGCCAAGGGTGGCGTGACGGACCCGGCCGACCACATGGCGGGCGTCCGCATCTACGACGTGAGCAACCCGAGCGCGCCACGGCTCGTAAAGAACGTGCAGACCTGCAAGGGCTCGCACACGCACACGGTGATCCCGCACCCGACGGACAAGGGTGTCGTGTACTTGTACGTGTCGGGCAGCCAAGGTGCGCGTGCAGCGACGGAACTCGCGGGCTGCAACAACGGCGCTGACCCGGCCGACGAGAACAACTCGTTGTTCCGCCTCGACGTGATCCGCGTGCCGCTGGCGCGTCCGCAGGATGCCACGGTGGTCACGGGGGCTCGCATCTTCACGGGACTCGGCCCCGCGCCGTCGCGCGGTGGTCGCACACGTGCGCCGCGCCCGGTGCCGGGTGCCGACAGCGCGCAGATGGCCGCCGTGATGGCGACGGGTCCGCGCAACTGCCACGACGTGTCCGCGTACCCCGCCATGAACCTCTTGGCCGGTGCGTGCGCGAGCTACGGCTTGCTGGTCGACATCTCCAACCCGGAGAAGCCGGTGCGCTTGGATGCCGTTGCCGACACCAATTTCTCGCTGTGGCACACGGCCGTGTTCAGCAACGATGGCAAGAAGGTCGTGTTCACCGATGAGTGGGGCGGCGGCACGTCGCCGAACTGCCAGGCCATCCACCCGCTGGAGATGGGCGGCAACACCACGCTCGTGATCGGCGCTGATCGGAAGCTCACACAGAAGGCGTACTTCAAGCTGCCGTCGGCGCAGACGGCGCAGGAGAACTGCGTGTCGCACAACGGCGGGCTCATCCCCGTTCCCGGCCGCGACATCATGGTGCAGGGCTGGTATCAGGGCGGCGTCGACGTCATCGACTTCACCGACGCGGACAAGCCGTTCGAGATCGCGTACTTCGATCGTGGCCCGGTGGATGCGCCGAGCACCGAAGGCGGCGCGGTGAGCCGTGCGCGCGGCAGCATCGGCGGGTCGTGGGGCGCGTACTGGTACAACGGCTACATCTACTCGTCCGAGATGGCGCGTGGGCTCGACATCCTCGAGATGCTGCCGTCGGCGCAGCTCTCGGCCAACGAGATCGCGGCCGCCAAGCTGGTGATGATGGACGAGTACAACCCGCAGAGCCAGCCGCGCATCACGTGGCCGGCGGCGTTCCCGGTGGTGCGCTCGTACTTGGATCAGCTCGTGCGCAACAACGGTCTCGCGGCGGCGCGTACGTCGGCGATCGATGCGGCCCTGACGGCGGCCGAGCGGGCGTCGGGTGCGGCGCGCCGGACGGCGCTGACCAACTTGGCGACGCAGGTGGAGCGTGATGTGGCCGGCGCGCGCGATGGTGAGCGCGTGCGGGCCATGGTGACGGCCATCCGCGATCTGGCGGCCGCGACGCGCTGAACCGAGCAGGGCCCACGACAACGACCCGCGCCTCCCTGAGGCGCGGGTCGTTGTCGTTCTGGCGACCACACCGCCTGATTCCTGGCATTGCCGCATGCGACCATCGCAACGGATCGACGAGCCTAGAGAGTGGGGACTCTTGTCGACTGACCGGATGTGTTAACGTGAAGCGTCACCCTTTTCGTCGAGGTTCATTTGCGTAGCGCTCGTTGGGTCGCTGTTGTGCTCGTGGTACTTGCTGCGCCGCTGGGTGCTCAAGGTCACGTGTGGGCAGGCGGCGCGATCACAATCCCCGTCGGGGACTCGGAGAATTCGTTGAAGCAGGGCTGGCTCGCGGACTTCGGCTGGGCGCGTCCGCTCGCCAAGAACGAGAAGATCAGTCTCCAGCTCGGTGGCCTCTATGGCGCGAACGAGGGGAAGACCGGGGCCGGGCTCGACCTACTCGCGGCGAGTGTGGGGCTGAGCTACAGCTTCTCCTATCGCGGCATCGAGCCGTATGCGTTGGGGCACCTCGGGGTGATGCGGATGAGCGGCGAGACGCGGTCGGAGAACGAGCCGCTCGTGCAGATGGGCGGCGGGATCAGCAAGCAGTTGAACGAGAACGCGTCGGTGTGGGTGGAAGCACGCTACCTGACGACCACGGGCAACACGCGGCTGAGTCTCATCCCGCTCACGGCGGGGCTGTCGTTCAGTGTCGGTGGGCAGTAGCGCCGCCCAGCGCCCCCTCGGCATGTCGATCCCCTAGGATCGACGATGCCGCGCCGCGCACGCCCGGATTTCTCATTCTCGTGGAGCGAAGGGCGCTTCGTGGATCTGTGGATGCTCGTCCACACATCGAGTGGCGTGGCGGGGGGTCTGTTCAGTGCCTTCCTGCCGTGGCGGTACTGGCAGGTCGCGCTGGCCGGCGTCGGGCTGATGGTGCTGTGGGAGGTGCTCGAGTACGCGTGGGGGATCCGCGAAAGCGCCGCGAACGTCCTGCTTGATGTGGTGGTGGGCATGGTCGGGCTGAGCTTCGGGCTCTGGGTGGCATCGCTGGTGAGTACGAGCATCGGTCGCTGGCTGTGGGTCGCCATGCTCGTGGTGACGCTCACAGGGACGGCCCTCGGGGCGAGGGCGGCCAAGCGGCGGGCCAGCAAGGCCGCGACCTAGCGCGTATATCTCTGCGAAGGGCCCTCTGCTCCACGGAAGGCCCGCCGTCCCTTCTCTGCTCCGCTCATGACCCGATCCCCTCTCATTGCCGCCGCGGTCGCACTGGCCGCTGGCTCCCTGCTGGCTCCGACCGACGCCGCGGCCCAGCGGCGCGTGTTGCCGCCCGAACAGTTCCAGCCCGACACCACGGACCCGATCGTGTCGCTGGTCGCCCGTCTGGACCTCGAGAAGTACAAGGCGACCATCAAGGGGCTCACGCTATTCGGTGATCGCCGCGCCGGTACGGACCGCAACCGCGAGGCGCTGGACTGGATCGAGGCACAGCTGAAGAGCTATGGCTGCACGAACACGGAGCGGATGACGTACGAGCATTTGCAGTTCGCTCGTCCACCGGCCACGCCACCAGCGGCGGCGGGCGCAGCCGAGGCGACGCCGCCACGGCCCAACCCCGCGGTGGCCGGCAGCCGTCAGCAGAACCGTCGCCTCGGTCCGCCCGTGGCCTCCGGTGGCGGCCGCGCGCGCGGCATTCGCACGAGCACGGGCGTCAACAACGATTCCCTGGCGCAGCCCGATGAGGCCCTCCGCAAGCTGAACTCCGGCCCGGTCATCGGCTCGGCGCGGGAGCAGGTGTGGTGCACGAAGATCGGCACCACGCGCCCCGACGAGATGTACATCATCGGCGGTCACATGGACGGCATCGGCTGGGGCGAAGCAGCCAACGATGACGGCTCGGGCACCGCGCTGGTCATGGAAATGGCGCGCATCTTCTCGAGCCCCGATGTGCAGACCGAGCGCTCCATTCGCTTCGTGCTGTGGAACAACGAAGAGTCCGGCCTCAATGGCGCGCGGGCATACGTCGCGCAGCGTCAGGAGATGCAGGGCAAAGAGTTCCCCGTAGGCTCGGGCAAGTATCCGGAGCCGAAGTGGCTGGGCATGATCCAGCACGACATGATGCTGTTCGATCACGGCATGCCGCTGCCCGATGGCACCTTTGCCAAGGAGCAGCGCCCCGAGGCTGACGTCAATATCGAGTTCCAGATGAACTCGGCCAAGACGCTCGAGTCACAGGCGCTGGCGTGGGCGGTGCATCAGGCCAACGCGAAGTACGCGACGCACTACCCGGCGCAGGTGGGTCCGCACATGACCAACACCGACAGCGATCCGTTCAAGGACATCATCGCGGCGATCTCGCTCCGCGAGAACGAGCGCGGCACGCAGACGGGCAGCGGCTGGAGCCCGCACTGGCACCAAGTGACGGACATGTACAAGAACTACAGCGATAAGGACTTCATGCTCGGGCTGAACGCCGGGCAGTCCACGCTGGGTGCGGTGGCGAAGCTCGCGGGCATGTCGATCAAGAAGTAAACGACACACCCAGTGGGTCCAGCGGGAGTTCTCCGGCGACGGATCGCCTTAGAACTCCCGCTTCTTCATTTCTTTGAAGAAGTGCTGATTCTCGCGATCCGCGTCATCGTCGCTGCTGGGCGGCAGCGTCGGATCATAGCGTCGGCTGGTGCGGGCCTTCGCCGCTTCCTGCGCCTGCTTGGCCTTCGCCGCGTTCTGGCGGATGAGCTTCTGGAGCTGCTTCTCGTCCATCGTGCGTTCTCCGTGAGGGGAGTGATACGTGGAACCTAGTACCGGCGCTCAGCGCGCCGCGGTGGTGAACAGCGCCTTCGGGATCATGACATGCACCCCCATCGTGCCGTCGACGAGTTGCGTGATGCGCACATCGCACGCCGTGGAGACGAGCATGTAGGCGTCATCGCGCGGCAACGAGTACACATCGCCGAGCAGGTCGATGGCTTCGCGCACGGCCGTCTTGGTGGCCTGTAGCAGATCGACGTTCGTGCCCATGGCGATCCAGTGCGTGGCGGTCTCGCCGCGGGGCCACTCGAGCTTCATGTCCTTGCGGACGATGAGCTGGAACCGGCCGCGCAGGGCCGTTTCGAGGGCGGTGATGTCGACTTCGCCATCGCCCTGTGCGGCGTGTCCATCGCCCGCGAGGAACAGCGCGCCCGCCACGTGCACGGGGATATACAGGATCGTCCCGGCCGTGAGTTCTTTGTTGTCGAGATTGCCGGCGTGGATATCCGGCGGCGCGCTGTTCACGCGGCCACGGGCCGGTGGCGGCGCCACGCCCATGCTGCCGAAGAACGGCGCGAGCGGGATCTCGATGCCGCGAGCCTCGTCGAAGCGGCCGATCATGCGGCGGCGATCGAGCGGCACGATGCGGGTCTTGGACTGCCCAGGGAAATCTTCGGGGAGGAAACCGCTGCGCGGGCCGAATGAGTTGCAGGCTGCGTCGATCGCGAGGTCCACCGCCTTGATGCGCACTTCGAGCACGTCACCGGGCTCGGCGCCCTCCACATAGACGGGGCCAGTGAGGATGTGGCCCCCCGGCCCGCGACGGAGCGTGGAGTCGCGGACCGCCTGCATGATGGCGCGGTAGGCCGGCTCAACGGTGCCCGTGTCGATACTTGGCGTGAGCAGGCGCGCACCGCAGGTGGAGACGGCGCTGAGGTCGACCTCGTCGCCCGAGCGAACGCGCAGGTTCGGGGTACCCGCGGGATCGTAGCCGCCGTAGCTCACCGTGGTCGGCGACGGGAGCAACGTGTGGCGGGTGCCGACGGGGACGTCGCGCCAGAACGACGTCGGGGCGACCACAGCGGCGGTGGATCGGCCGACTGCGAGGTTGAAGCGGCACCCCGTCGTGAGGGCCACGAGGGGGAGGACCAGCAGGAGGCGTCGCATGCCGAAAGGTGGCGCCGCGCGGCACCAACCTCAATACTCACGTAGTCACACCATCCGGATGGAACGGTGGGCGGCGGCGAGAGGCCCGCTGCAGCGGCCTTCCCCAGACTCCATCCTCGCGGCACACAGCATATCCGCCACGCAGCTAAAGGCGTTGATGGTAAAGATCGCCAAGGACTCGGGGTCGAGTGCCGAGTACGGGCGGCGCACCACGCGCTAGGGCGCCCCACGGGCCCGGGAGCCGCTATATTTCGGGGATACCCCCTACCCCAGCTCCTGTGGACCCCATCTACCTCGACCACGCGGCCACCACGCCCGTTCGCCCCGAAGTCTTCGCGGCGATGGAGCCGTTCTTCGGGCCGCGCTTCGGGAATCCGTCGTCGACACACCGCTGGGGCCGCGAAGCCCGCGCCGCGCTCGACGAAGCGCGTGAGCGCGTGGCCCGCTGCTTGGGCGCGCAGGTGGACGAGGTGGTCATCACCTCCGGGGGTACGGAGTCCGACAACCTCGCCGTGCTCGGTGGCTGGCGCACCATGCGCACGGGCGCCCGCCACACCATCGTCACGTCGCCCATCGAGCACAAGGCGGTGCTCGGCGCGGTGCACCAAGCGGCGATGGAAGGCGGCGTGGAGCGCATGCTGCGCGTGTTGCCGTCGGGTGTGGTCGACCTCGACGATGCCCGCGACGCGATCGGTAGCGACACCGCGATCGTCACGGTGATGTGGGTCAACAACGAGACGGGTGTGGTGCAGCCGATCCCCGAGCTCGTCGCGTTGGCCAAGTCCGCGGGCGCGATCATCCACACCGACGCCGTGCAGGCGTTCGGCAAGGTCCCCATCGACACGAAGGTCTTGGCGTTGGACTTCCTCTCGCTGTCGGGTCACAAGCTCGGCGCGCCTAAGGGGGTAGGCACGATGTTCGTGCGCCGTGGCACGCCGATGGAGCCGCTGTTCTTCGGCGGGTCGCAGTGCCGCGGCCGTCGCCCAGGGACGGAGAATGTGGCGATGGCCGTGGGACTCGCCACCGCGATGGAACTCACGTTGGCCGAGCATGCGGCCGAGGAGGCACGCCTGCACCAGTTGCACGACGAGATGGAAGCGCGGTTGCTCGCCGCCATTCCGGATCTCGTGATCTTCGGTCGCGACGCGGCGCGCGCGCCGCACGTGACGGGTTGCGCCGTCCCTGGCACCGACGCCCAGACGATGCTCATGGCGCTCGACATGGCCGGCATCGCCGCGTCGGGTGGCTCGGCGTGCCAGAGCGGGAGCGTGGGCTCGTCGCACGTGCTCAGTGCGATGGGCGTGGCACCGGACCTCGCGGCCGGACAGCTGCGCCTCTCCATCGGCTCGCTCACCACGCCGGAACAGATCGACCGCGTGTGTAGCGTGTTGCCCTCGTTGGCCGCGAAAGCGCGCGCAACCAGCCCCTTCTAGAGCATGTCGCGACCCCGTGTCCTCGTCGCGATGTCGGGCGGCGTTGACTCGTCGGTCGCCGCTGCGGTCCTCGTACGTGAGGGCTACGATGTCGTCGGCGTGACGATGAAGCTGCACAGCGACGGGAGCGAAGTCCCCGATCGGCCGTGCTGCTCACTCGACTCCACCAACGACGCGCGTCGGGTGGCCGAGCGACTCGGGGTGCCGCACTATGTCGTGAACCTCGAGTCCGCGTTCTCGCGTGATGTGGTCGATGACTTCGTCGCGGAGTACGTGGCGGGTCGCACGCCGATCCCCTGCGTCCGCTGCAACACGTTCACCAAGTTCCGCGATCTGGTGCGTACGGCCGACAAGCTGGACGCCGAGTTCGTGGCCACCGGCCACTACGCGCGCGTGCACGACGGCGCGCTCTACCGCGGCGTCGATGACAACAAGGATCAGACCTACTTCTTGTGGGGCATCGATCGCGAGGTGATCCCGCGGATGATCCTGCCGGTGGGCACTCTGACGAAGCCCGAGACCCGCGCGCTCGCCGCCGAGCTCGGCTTGATGCACGTGGCGAACAAGCCGGAGAGTCACGAGATCTGCTTCG
>JBEIVF010000296.1:0-1941 GCA_040374005.1 Gemmatimonadaceae bacterium
CCCGCGAGGAGAGCGAGCAGCGTGCGAAGGGGCTCGCGGATTCCTTGCTCGCGCTGGTCACCGCGGGCGCGAACTTCGACACGTTGGCCATGCGGTTCTCGGCCGACTCCGGCAGTGGTATGCAGGGCGGTGACCTCGGGTGGGCCAAGCCCGGGAGTTACGTGACGGAGTTCGAGCGGTACGCTTTCAGCTTGCGTCCCGGGATGCTGTCCCCGGTGTTCAAGACGCAGTACGGGTACCACTTCTTGCGCGTGGATCGTGTGCGCACCGCCGAGTCGCGGGTGCGCCACATCTTGATCACGCCGGTGCGGGACACGATCGATGTGCGCCTCAAGATGGAACTGGCGCGCACGGTGGCGGCCGCGCTCCGTGGTGGGGCCAGCTATGACTCGCTCGTGACGGCGCATCACGATATGCTCGAGGATCGGGTGCTCTCGGAGCCCTTCGTGCTGGACTCGCTGCCGGCCGCGTATCGCGATGCGATGCGCGCGCTGCAAGTGAACGAGGTGTCGGCGCCGTTCGAGCTGCCCGATCCGCGGAGTGTGGTGCCCAAGGTCGCGGTCGTCCAAGTGACGCTGCGCAGCGAGACGGGTGAGCCGCAGTTCGCGCAGTACCAGTCGCGCATCCGGCAGTCGTTGCAGCAGGAGCGGTCGTTCCGCCGTCTGCTCGAGCAGCTGCGCGCCTCGACGTATGTGAGCATTCGCCTCTGATGCGCCCGCGCGTCGCGGTCACCCTCGGTGATCCGCGGGGCATCGGTCCCGAGATCATCGCGGCGGCGTTGGCGGACCCCTCGGTCGCGGACGCCGCCGAATGGGTCCTCGTCGGGCCGACGGGGACCGAGGTCGCGCCCACGGTCGGGATTGGCGCATGGTCGGCGACCGACGATGCGGCCGCCGCCGGTGCCGTCGCGGGCGCCGCGATCGAGACCGCGGTCGCCATGGCCCAGCGCGGTGAGGTGGAGGCCATCTGCACCGCCCCGATCGACAAATACGCGTTGAGTCTCGCGGGCTACACGGATCCGGGCCACACGGAGATGCTGGCCCGGCTCACGCGCTCCGCGACGGCCATGATGCTCGCCTCCGACCGGCTCCGGGTGGTGCTGGCGACGACGCATATCGCACTGCGGGCCGTGCCGGACGCCCTCACGCCGGCGGCCATCCTCGAGGTGGTGCGGCTCACGCGTGAGGGACTGCAGCGCTGGTTCGGGATCGCCGAGCCGCGGATCGCGCTGTGCGCGCTCAATCCGCACCTCGGCGATGGCGGCCGGTTCGGTGATGAGGACACCCGCATCCTCGGCCCCGCCGCGCGGGAGGCGGCGATCCACGGGCCGTTCTCGGCCGATACCGTGTTCGTGCGCGCATTACGCGGGGAGTTCGACGCGGTGATCGCGCCGTATCACGACGTGGGCATGACCGCGATCAAGGTGGCGTCGTTCGGCGAAGCGGTGAATGTGACGCTGGGACTCCCGTTCCCGCGCACGTCACCCGATCACGGCACGGCGATCGACATCGCCGGGCGCGGGCTCGCGGATCCGTCGTCCATGCAGCGCGCGTTGCGGATGGCCGCGACCCTCGTGGGACGCTAGCGCGCCGACGAGCGGGGCGTCCGCGCTCCCAAGACCCGACTCCGGACGTCGCCCATGGGTTGGCCTGTGCCGCCGGGCTCCTGCGGCCGGCGGTGAACGGACCTGGGGCGACCACCATCCCGCCGTGGGGCTTCCCGGCGGGTTATATTTCTGGGCTATGCAGATACGCAACATCGCCATCATCGCGCACGTCGACCACGGGAAGACCACACTGGTCGATCAGATGCTTCGCCAGGCGGGAGCGTTCCAGTCCCACCAAGTCGTGGCCGAGCGCGTCATGGATTCGAATCCCCTCGAGCGCGAGCGCGGGATCACCATCCTCGCGAAGAATACTTCCATCCGCTGGAAGGAAGCCA
>JBEIVF010000037.1:0-12190 GCA_040374005.1 Gemmatimonadaceae bacterium
CCTCGGCCGATGCGAGCGCCTGTGCGAGCATCGCCTCGACCGCCGGTGCGGCCGCCAGACGTGTACTGTCGTTCATGAACCGCCAATAGGTGCCGCGCAGCTGGCCGAGCAGCTGCGTGGTGATCAACTCCTCACGCTCGTCAGGGATGGCCGCGAGCAGCAGCTTGAGGTATTCCGATGGGCGCGTGGTGCCACTGAGCACCGTCTCCCACAGCGCCTGATACGCCACCGCCCGCTGCAGTGGCGCCGCCAACGTGGGCGCCGCCGTGAGGAGGGCGCGGCGCGACGGCTCGTCGAGCGTCATGCGCCCGTAGCCCACGCCGTCGGCGCCAGGGAGGATCCACGTGGGCTTGGAGGCCATCGTGATCTTGGCGGTATCGCCCGTGATGCGCACCCGCGCCGTATCCACGCCCAACGCCGTGCCCATCGCCACCACCACATCCTGCGTCCAGCGCAGGTTGCGGTCGGGGATGGGATCGGCCTGTGTGACGACCACGGCGCCATTCACCCACTGCGCGGCCAGCTGCGGACGCCAACCTTCTTCGACCCAGGCCTTGCTCCACGCCGCGAGATCCTCCGGCGTGAGGGCATCGAGCACCGTGATCAAATCCGACCACGTCGCATTGCCGTACTGATGCGTGCTCAGGTACGTGCGTAGCCCGTCGCGCAGCGTCGTCTCGCCGATGAGCTGCTCCAACTGGCGCATCACCACCGGTGCCTTCTGGTAGATGATCGCGCCGTACAACGAGCCGGCCTGCCGCAGATTCTCCAGTGGCTGCCGGATCGGATTCGCGCCGAGGGTGCGGTCCACCCCGTACGCCGTCGGGTGATGCGCGAGGTAGAACCGCAGGCGGTGGTCCACCTCGGGGAACGTCGGCTCCACGATCTTCGCCGCCATGAAATTGGCGAACACTTCCTTCATCCACACGTCGTTGAACCACTGCATCGTCACGAGATCGCCGAACCACATATGCGCCGTCTCGTGCGCGATCAACGACGCGCGCCCCAAGTACTGCGACTGCGTGGCCGAGGCATCGAGGAACAGCGACGACGCCCGATACCACACCGCTCCCGGGTGCTCCATGCCACCGAACTGGAAGGCCGGTACCGCCAAGAACGCGAACTTGTCGAAGGGATACGCGATCCCCGTGTACTCCTCGAGCCAGCGCAGCGCGGTGGCATGCAGGTCGTAGATCGCGTCACGATTGCGCGCCACCTTCGTGGCATCGGTCTCGCGGTGATACATCGTCAACGTGCGACCATCACGCACGGCCGAATCCACCGCGAACTTGCCCGCCGCAAAGCTGAACAGGTAGGTGGGGATCGGCTTGGTGGTCGCGTAGCGCGTCGTCACCTGCGCCACGTTGCTGTCGCGCGCGATCTCAGCGCCGTTGGTCAGTGCGTTCCAGCCCGGCGGCGTCACCAGCGACACGTCGTACCGCGCCTTGAGATCGGGCTGATCGAACGACGGGAACGCCGTGGCCGCGCGATCGGGCACGAACAGCGCGTACAGGAACTCCTCGTTGCGGTTCATGGCCTCATCGCTCGACGCGAACGCCAGCGAGATCATGTTCTCGCCCTGCACCACGAACTCGGCCGGGATCACCACATGCCCGTTGACCACGCGCGGCGTGATCGGCGTGTTGTTGGCGATCACCGGGGTCACCGAGGCCGAATCCCCGCGGAAGTCGAGGATCACGTCGGCGTTGGTGGAGTCGTCGCGCACGAAGCGGACGACCACCGTACCCGTGACCGGTGCGGTGCGGACGGCGGGCACCCGGAACTGGACCTCGTAGCGGATGTCGCCGAGCGTGGCCGCGCGGTGCTCGGCCAGTGCGAGGGCGACACCGTATTCGGGGTCGGTGGCGCCGCGGGAGCAGGCGGCGAGGGTGCAGAGCGCGAGGAGGAGGAGTGGTCGCATCCCAGAAGTATGGGTCGCGCTGGCGGCGGGCGCACGGGGGCGGCATCTTCCGCGCGTGACCAACACCCCCGCCTGGGACGACAGCACCTGGCCCGCCCTCCCTGCCCTCGAGCACGACGCCCACGCCGACGTCTGTGTCATCGGGCTCGGCGGCACGGGCCTCACCTGCATCAGTGCGCTGCTCGACCGCGGCGCGCGCTCGGTCATCGGCATCGATGCACACGATGTGGGCGCCGGCGCCGCGGGGCGCAACGGCGGGCTCCTCCTCGCGGGTACCGCGGACTTCCATCACGATGCGGTGGCCAAGCTCGGCCGCGCGAAGGCCGTCGAATTCGCACATCGCACGGCGGCTGAGATCGATCGTTTCGTGGCGGAGTACCCGGGGATCGTGCGCCGCACGGGGTCACTGCGCATCGCGGCATCGGACGACGAGTTGGCGGATTGTGAAGCGCAGTTCACGCAGATGCGCGCCGACGCGATCGCGGTGGAGCGCTACGCCGGCCCCGAAGGCCGCGGTCTGCTGTTCCCCGATGACGCCGTGTTCCAGCCGCTGGCGCGTTGTCGCGTCTTGGCCACGCGCGTGCAGTCGGCAGGGGCCCGCCTGTTCGGTCACAGCCGCGCCCTCGCGGTCGAACCCGGCCTGGTGCACACCACGCGCGGCTCCATCACGGCGGAGCAGATCATCGTGTGCGTTGATGGTCGGCTTGAAGCAGTGCTCCCGTCGCTGGCGGGCGAGGTGCGCACCGCGCGCCTGCAGATGCTCGGCACCGCACCCGCGCTCGATGTCCACTTTCCGCGGCCGGTGTACTCCCGCTTCGGCTACGACTACTGGCAGCAACTTCCTGACCAGCGCATCGTGCTCGGTGGCGGCCGCGACATGGCGGTGGATGACGAGTGGACCCCGGCGCGTGAGCCGACCGACGTGATCCAAGCATATCTGGATCGTCTGCTCGCCGAGCGACTCGGCGTGACCGCCGCAGTGACCCATCGCTGGGCGGCGTCGGTGTCGTACACGCGAACGGGGCTGCCCGTGTGCCGCGCGGTGGACCGTGGTGTGTGGGCCATCGGTGGGTTCAGCGGCACCGGCAATGTCATGGGGGCGCTGTTGGCACGCGACGTAGCGGCCCAAGTGGCCGCCGCCGCTGGACACGACGAGGACCGCGCGACGCGCCCCGACTGACGGCGCTGCACCATTGCCGCGTGCGGAACGCATCACTAGTCTGCACGCATGGCGCCCACGGTGCTTTTGACGATCGGCCGCATGCCCAAAGGGCTCGACCTCGCGCGTGGATTCCGCGCCGCGGGCGCGCGCGTGCTGGTCGCGGATCCCTTCCCGTGGCACGTGAGCCGACTCTCCCGCGCTGTGGCACGGAGCTTCCGTGTCCGTGCTCCGCGCGACGACCGCGATGGATTTCTGACCGACCTCGTCGACATCTGCGTGCGGGAGCGCGTGGACGTCGTCGTGCTAGTGTCGGAAGAGGCGATCCACGCGGTCGGGCTCGCCGATCGGTTGCCGACGCACACGCGTCTCTTCGCGTCCTCGGCGGTCATGGTGCGTTCGTTGCACGACAAGGTGGCGTTCAATGACCGCGCGGCGAGCCTCGGCCTTTCTGTCCCGCGCACGGCCGTCCTGGGCACCGACGCAGCCCGTGCGCTCGCCGACGACGTGGACGTGGTGCTCAAGCCACAGTGGTCGTGTGGTGGCATGGGCATCGTGTTCGTCGACCGCGGGCGACCCCTGCCCTCACCGGGCGACGAACCGACGCTCGTACAAGAGCGGATCCGTGGACCGCATCGATCCAGCTTCACCGTGGCGGTGCACGGCGTCCCCGTGGCGACCTCGGTCTACCAGGGGATCGTGTTCAGCGGCACCGTGTCGTGCGCCTTTGAACGCGACGATGCGACGCCGCAGGTGGTGGCCTGGGCTGAGCGATTCGTGCGTGAGACGGGGTATCATGGATTCTTGTCGCTGGACTTCATCCTGGATGACGCGGGGACGCCGTACGCCATCGAGTGCAATCCGCGTGTGACGAGCGGCGTCCACTTCCTCGATACGCAGTCTATTGCCGACGTGGTGTTGCGCGATCGCCCGGACGGTCCCATTCGATTTCGCCGTCGCACGCGCTTCCAGAACTTCTTCGCCACGCTGATGGAGGCGGAGGGACGGCTCTTTACCGGCCGCGCCTCACGCGAACAGTTCCATGCGTTGGCGACGTCGCGTGACGTGGTATGGTCCTGGCGCGACCCGCTCCCCTTCCTCCTCATGACGCCGGCGTCGTGGCCGATCCTCAAGCTCGCCCTGTTCCATGGCGTACCGATGAACGAGGGGGCCACGCGTGACATCGGCTGGTTCGCGCGTGATGCCGCCCTCCACGAGTCGACCGTGATCAGCGCACCGACCGCGGTGCGCTGATACTCTCACCAGACTGCCTGTGACCGCTCCGCGTTCCACCACCATGCGCCAAGGGCTCCTCTACACGGCGGCGCTCGTGTTCTTCGTGTACTCGCAGTGGGCGATCTGGACGTGGCTCGCGCAGCACGGGTCGTTCGGCGCTGCGGGGGCGCACGCGTGGGACACCCTCATGCGCGACCCGTTCGTGCTCATGGCGTGGACCGACATGGCGATCTTCACCGCCGTCGTGCTCGTGTGGCTCTGGCGCGACCTCACCGTCACGGGCTTCACGCGCCTGTACTGGTGGCTGACGCTGTTGACCGGCTGTCCGGCCCTCTTGGTCTATCTCGCCCGTCGACCCGTGCCGACCGCGCCACAGCATCGCTGACGCCACGCACCGAGTCTTAGCCCGCGTACACGCGCGTCTCTCCGTGGCGCAACGCCACGAACCGCTCCATCGCCACGGCCCGCGCCTGCATGGCCCGCGCCAGCGCCTGCGGCGGCTCACGGGGATCCTCGTCCGAGAGGGCGAACGTGCCCCAGTGAATGGCGACCGCGTGCTCGGCACCGACATCGTGCATGACCTGCACGGCTTCGTCGGGGTTCACATGCTGCCCACGCATGAGCCAGCGCGGTTCGTAGGCACCGATCGGGATGGCGGCCAGATCGAAGCGACCGAACCGCGCGCCGATGCGCGCCACGTCGTCACTGTATCCGAGGTCCCCCGCGAACCAGAACCGAAAGCGATCATGCAGCACGGCCCAGCTGCCCCACGCGGTGTCATTCCGCCGGAACAGCGACCGATTCGACCAGTGCTGCGTCGGCAAGAAGTGGAACGTGAACCCGGGTGCGACGGGAAGCTCGGCCACGTGCGTGTCCCACGCGAGCGACCGGACGGTCGGGGCCACACCGGACGAGGTCACCCCAGGGACGTGCTTGTCGAACCAAGATTCGAGCCCAGCCGGCACGAGGAACAGCGGCGGTCCACCTGCTTGGCGCGCGAGTCGACGCACACTGTGCAGATCCAGGTGGTCGAAGTGCGCGTGTGAGATCAGCACGATGTCCACTCTGGGCAGCGCCTCCAGCGGTACGCCGGGCGCCTGCAAGCGCCGAGGACCGGCGAACGGGACGGGCGACGCGAATCGGCTGAACACCGGGTCGGTGAGTACGCTGACTCCCGCCATCTGCAACAACACCGTCGCGTGTCCGATCCACGTCAGTGCTGGCGGGCGTGAGGGGTCTGCCGCATTCGCGTGGAGCGATCCCACATCCGGCGTCACTCCCGGGATGTCGGCGCTCGGCCGCACGAGCCGTCCGCTCAACAGGCGCTGCAGCATCCAACGGCCGGCCGCGCTGGGATCGACATCCACGCCGCTACGGTTGCGGAAGGGCGTCGCGGATGGGACCTTGCTCGACATGCCTCGAAACGTAGTCGGCGCATGGGGCACTCGCTGCGCGCTCATCGCGCGGGTTGATACGCCTGCGCCGCGCACCTATCCTTCGCCATCGGCCGACGCCTCCCTCGCACGGTAGCACGCCCTGTACATCCCGCTCCCCGTCCTCGTTCTGCTCGGCATCCCGCTCGTGCTCTTCATCGTGTGGGCGCTGTATGCTGTTGGCGGACGCAACCTGTTCCCCTTCCCCGACCCGGGCTCGCGTCTCTTCGCGACGACGTCCCCCCGAGCGCAGGAGGCGATCCTCGCCATCGTCGAGCGGCATGGGGCGAAGCAGCGCTCGTGGGGCATCACACCTGGAGTGCGCCGCGCCCTGTTATGGGACTGGACGATCATCACGGTCCCCAACAGCGAAACACTCGCCAAGGTCAACGGCGCCGGCGGATCGATCGGTCTCGTGGCCGATGATCCGCGACAGCGGGCGGAAGAAGCGGCCGCATTCCTTCGTGCGCAGGGTTTCTCGGCGCAGGTCGTGACCGATGCCGAGCCAGAGGTGCCGATCGTCTTCGTCGTCACGGACGCGCTCGTGTGCTCCACGCTCAACTTTCGACTCCACGCGTTGCGCTCGCCCTGGCCGCAGCCGCTCTCCACGGCGGCCCGCACGTTGACCGCGGCCGACGTGGACCGCCATGTCTCACAGCACCGTGCGAGCGAAGGGCGGAGGCCGCGGTGACGGACGCGGTGTCAGTCTCGCTCTACCGCCCGCCAGCGCCGCGCCCGCTCCCACCGGTCCTCGCGCTCCTGCGCACCGTCCTGCGTCGGGACCGCGACCTGCTGAGCATCCTCCCGGCGGCCGCGTACCGCGAGCTCATCACCCCCCTCGGCTACTCGCGGCGAGGCATCGTACTCGTCAACGCGCCGGACGAGGTGAGTCGCATCCTCGCCGACCAGGACGGCGTGTTCCCGAAGAGCGACCTCATGGTCGGCGCTCTGCTGCCGCTGGTCGGGGAGAGCATCTTCATCTCCAATGGCGCGCTGTGGCGCACCCAACGGCAGATGATCGAACCGGCGTTCTCGCACATGCGCATCCATCGCGCGTTCAGCGTGATGGCCGAGGCGGTGGACGACTTCGTGCCGACGCTCGACGGCCATGCCGCCCGCGGAACGCCGATGCCGCTGGACCACGCCATGAGCCAACTCACCGCCGACATCATCACGCGCACGATCTTCAGCAAGGGCCTGGAGTCCGACGCGGCACGGCAAGTGTTCGTGAATTTCGCCGAGTGGCAACAGCGCGTTGCCCAAGTGGATGTCAAGACGCTGATCTGGGATCGGGCGTTCACCGAGGTGACACAACCGCGGAACGTGCTCGAGGCCTGCGCCCACATCCGCGATCATATCGGCGCGTTGGTAGATGAGCGCCTCGCGTCGACGGCACCGAGCCACGACGACCTCGCCGCGGCCGCGATCGCCGCACGCGACGACGAGGGGCGCCCCTTCACGCGTCACGAGCTGGTGGACGAGATCAGCACGTTCTTTCTGGCGGGCCATGAGACCACGGCGAGTGCCCTGACGTGGATGGTGTTCCTCCTGTCGCGCATGCCCGACGTGGCGGCGCGTCTGCAGCGAGAAGTCGATGGGGTCGTGGGCACCGGCGACATCCACCTTGAGCACCTGCGGCAGTTGCCCTTGGCGCGCATGGTCTTCCGTGAGACGCTGCGCCTGTATCCGCCGCTGACCTTCATTCCACGTGTGGCGGCCGAGTCAACGATGATCGGCACGCGCCGCGTGAAGCGCGGCACCATGATCATGCTCTCGCCGTGGACGATGCACCGTCACGAGCGACTGTGGCCACACCCTGATCGCTTCGACGTGGACCGCTTTGCGCCCGAGCGCGAGAAAGGGCACGTGCGCGGCGCGTACCTCCCCTTCGGTGCCGGCCCTCGGGTGTGCGTGGGCGCGGCCTTCGCGCAGACCGAAGCGCTCCTGATCCTCGCCCGCTTGGTGCAGCGCTACACGCTCGATGTGCTCCATCCCGAGCGCGTGGAGCCCAGCTCGCGCCTTACCACGCGGCCCCTGCGCGAGATCATGATCCGCGTGCGCCGACGCTGAGGGCGGCCCGCGGTCGCGCGACTACACGCCGACCGCCGTCTCCCGTCCTGCAGCGGCGGCCACCCGCATCCGCAGGAAGCGTACGGTGTGCCAGATGATGATCGAGAGCCCCACCACGAGCGGCACCGACCAGAGCACCGGGCTGAAGACCTGGTCGGGCATGAGCCGCACGAGCCCGAAGGCGAGGAACGCCGTGTACGCCGAGATGCCGGCACCGATCAGCGCCTTCACGTGCTCGATCATGTGCGCGAAGCGCTTTGGCGCGTCGTCATAGGCGAAGAGGAGATTGGTCACGCCGGAGGCGACGCCGACGACCGGGAGCCCGAGCATCACCACCTGACCCACGAGCAGACCCTGCACGGCGGTGTTGATCGCGGTGATGATCACCACGATGTTCAGCGCCACGTTCAGTCGCCCCCGGTTCATAGCGTGCGCGCGCTTGTTCCGAACGGCACCGAGGCCGTGCCACGCCAGGGAGATGGTCAACAGGGCCAGGAACTGCATCATCCATCCGAAGATCGCCCGCACGAGCACGACGTCGTGGAACACGGGGTGCTCCACGAAGTGTGGATGGGTGGCCATCGGGTCGATGAGCGTCAACGTGCTCATGCCCACGGCCAAGGTCCCCGTGAAGAGCATGCAATAGACGAACACGAGCCCCAACTGCTTGTGTACCGGCGCCCCTTTGCGCGAGAACACCCCCACCACCCAGAACAACACCAGCCCCGCGGCCCCAGCGACCAAGTGGCCCCAGACGAAGACGCGGAACAGATCGTGTAGCACGTGACCCATGGGTGTCTCCTAGCGCCGCGGCGGTCGCGGCGCGTTCGCGCGGCCGACCGCGGCGTCCGCTGGCCCAATGAGCTCCGCCACGATCTTGCCGCTCGCCAACACGCCGGGGATACCCGCCCCCGGATGCGGCCCCGCGCCGCAGAAGTACATGTTCGGCAGATCACGGCTCACGGAGTGCGGGCGCATGTACGCCGACTGGAACAACGTCGGCTCGGGACCGAACGCACTGCCGAGATAGCTGTTGAGCGTATCGCGGAAATACAGCGGATCGATGCGACGCTCCGTGACGAGGTGCTGCGACAGTCCGGGAATGTACCGCTCCTCGAGGTACTGCATGATGAGATCCCGATAGCGGTCCCCCACGCGCTCCCAGTCCACATCCCCGCCGAGGTGCGGCACGGGCGAGAGGACATACCAGCTATCGTGCCCGGGCGGCGCGAGCGACGGGTCGGACGCCGTGGGCCGATGCAGATACAGCGAGAAATCATCGGCCAACATCTTCCGCTCGAAGATGTCCTCCAGCAGTTCGCGGTAGCGCGGTCCGAGCAGGATCTCATGGTGCGCCAGATCCGGGTATTGCCGGTTCGTACCGAAGTAGATCACGAAGAGCGACATCGAGTACTGATACCGCTCGATGTGGCGATCGGACATGTGGGGGCGCGCCCGCGCGGGGATGAGCGTCCGATACGCTTGGGCCACGTCGCCATTGCAGACCACGGCATCTGCCGACAGGAGTTCGCCGCTCATGAGTCGCACGCCGGTCACACGCCGCTCATCACTCGCGAGCGTGACCTCGGCCACTTCACTGTCGTACCGGATCGTGCCACCGATGTCCTCGAAGCAGCGGACCAGTCCACGCACGAGCGCGCCGGTGCCCCCCTTCGCGAACCAGACTCCCCACGCCTGTTCGAGCGCATGGATCAGGGCATACATCGCTGATGCGCGGAAGGGATTGCCGCCCACCAGCAGCGGATGGAACGAGAAGACCTGCTGCAACCGCTCATCGCGCAGGTAATGGTTCGTCATGCCGGCCACCGTACGGTCCGCGCGCAGTTTCGCCAGCATCGGCAAGACTTTCAGGTTGGGCCAGATGGTGTGGAACGGATGGTCGATGAGCGCCATGCCCGCATCGAGCACTTGTCGCGACGCGACCCGGAACCGTCGATACCCGTCCACGTCCCGTGGCTCGAACGCAGCGACCTGCCGGATCAGCGCCGCTTCGTCGTCGTTGTAGCGGAACACCGATCCGTCTTCGAACCGAATGTTGTAGAACGGATCGAGCTTCACGAGCTGTGCGTAGTCGGAGGTGCGCCGACCCGCCGCCGCGAAGAGCTCGTCCAGCATCCACGGCGCCGTGATGATCGTCGGACCACCATCGAACGTGAAGCCGTCCTGCGTGAACACATAGGCGCGGCCGCCCGGCTTGTCGAGCTTCTCGACGATCGTCACGTCGTGCCCATTCGCCTGGAGCCGGATCGCGGCCGCCAGCCCACCGAACCCACTACCGATCACAACGATGCGCATGTGCTACTGGGATGGAGGGCGGACCGACACGTCGTCGCGGACGGAGCGCCCCGAGGCCTCGGGCACTGGAGCACGCCAGGCCAGCCACGCGGGAACACCCATCACTACGAGCCCGGCGATGCCGGCGGGGATCATGCCCTGCCGCAAGCAGATCGCAATGGGCAGGAGACCATTCAGGGCATACAGGACGATCGGAAAACGGAACGGCGCGACCGCGCGCCGCCATGTGCTGGGAGGGATCAGCCAGAGCATCACGCGCGACACCAGCACGCCGGTGAGCAGCCACCCCAACCAGTTCGTGATCGGCATCCCGTACACGATGGGCTCCCCGATGAACCGGACGAGCGGGTGCGCGCTCGACAGATCGGGGGGCGTCCAGCGCCAGTGCCACGTCTTGACCATCGCGGGGTCGAGCACCACGTCCCACGCGGTGAGCAGCGCGCCACCGATCAGGCTCCACCACCACCAGCGGCTCACACCATCGTCCTTGGCGGGCAGCAGACGTGCGCAAATGCCAAGACACGCCACCAGCATGTAGAACCACGAGGTCGGAATGCTGAACGGCACGAGGTCGAAGACGCGGTAGCCCAGTCGCTCCGTGTACGCATACACCCCGAACGGGAACCCCGTGTGCGTTCCCGTGAGCTCGGCGAACAGGGTCAGCACGAAGATCCACGCGAACGCGATGTTCGTGGCCCGCAGCCCGATACGCGACGCCAGGAACGCCCAGCCGGCCACGGCGCCGATCAGGACCGTGAGCTGCCCTCCCCAGAGCAGACCGAACGTGAGCCACGGCAAGAACAGCGGCGTGGCGACCCACGCCGGGTACGGTTCGACGAGGAACGTCCCGAACGCGATCGCCGAAATGATATTGGACCCGGCGTGGATGGCGATCGCCCACAGCGCTACGCGCGCGAGCACCGCGATACGGTGGGCGGTGCGGTCTGCTGGGATCGGCGGTGCGAACGCACCCATTGCGGAATCGGACAAGTGCCAGCGACCGGAGAGGACAGCACGCAGGACCCCGCTGCTCGAGCTCCGTGGGGGTACTGACGAGCGCCGAGGCATGACGACCAGCGGAATTGCCGTAAGTATGAAATGCGGGGCCGCCGAGAGCAAGACCAACGAAAGCCCTCGCGTCCACGGGCGAACGAGGGGCGTGAGGGCGGACTCCATGGTGCGTCCGAACGAGCGGTTGGCGCACGGTTGACACGTGTGAGCCGGGCGCCATCTTCCGCAGATGACTTCGGCACCGTCCGCCAAGACTGCCGCGCCGGCCGAGCGAGCCCCCGTGCGCCCCTGGCTTCCCATCCGTCTGCTGGATGCGTGGCTGGATCGCTGGTACGCGTTCACCGCTGGAGAGTGGTTCCAGCGTGTGGCACCGCGGCTACCGATCACCGGTTTCGTCGCACGGTACCGCTCACGAAAGCTCTTCGACATCGTTGCCGGATTCGTCTACACCAAGACCTTGTCGGCGGCGGTCGAGCTTGGACTCCTCGACCTGTTGGCCAAGGGACCGCTACCTGCCGACGAGGTCGCGCGGCACCTCGAGCTTCCACTCGACAGCGCCGAGCGCTTGCTGCGCGCGTGTCACGCGCTCGACCTGATCCGGTTCCACGGTGGTCGGTATGGCGTCGGTCGACTCGGAGCGATGCTCGTCAAGAACCAGTGGCTCACGGCCTTCGTGCAGCACCACGAGATGGCCTACCGCGACCTCGACGCTCCGGTCCGTCTCCTGCGCCACGATCCCACGTATCGCACCGAACTCTCCAAGTATTGGGCCTATGCTGACCACGGACGGCTAGACGGGCTGGCCGCTGAGCACGTCAGCCTGTACTCGGAGGTCATGGCCCTGACGCTCCCACCGGTCGCCCGCGACGCGCTCGACGCGTATGACCTCACTCGGCACCGTCGGTTACTCGACGTGGGCGGTGGCGAAGGCGTCTTCCTGGAAGCGGCCGGCCGGCGGCATCCGCATCTCGATCTCATGTTGTTCGAATTGCCTGCCGTGGCCGATCGCGCGACCGCGCGACTTGCGGCTGCGGGAATGCGCGA
>JBEIVF010000039.1:0-12011 GCA_040374005.1 Gemmatimonadaceae bacterium
CCACGCCAGCGAGATCGCCGACGTTGAAACCGCTGACGGCGGTGCCTACTGCGGTAACGACACCGACCAGCTCATGCCCGGGCACGCACGGGTAGGTCGTCCCCGCCCACTCGCCACGTGCGGTGTGGAGATCGGAGTGACACACGCCGCAGTACTTGATGGCGAAGGCGACATCCGTTGGGCCAACGGCGCGGCGCTCCAGCGAGAAGGGACCGAGCGGCGACGTCGGATCGAACGCCGCGTACGCGCGAGCGGTGGTCATGGCAGGTACCGATGAAGGGAAAGAACGGTCACGCGTGCTCAGCTCGTTGGGCGGTGCGCGCGGACGTGCGCTCGCCGACGAGGATCGTGTAATACCCACCCGACGTGACATGCGCGCGGATGCTGTGCTCGGCGACGCGGAGCCCCGCGCCGCGCAGGGAACCCGCGAACTTGGGCTCGGGCTGCGCCGACCAGTACGCGATGCGCCCACGGGGTTGCAACGCCGCCACCGCCGTCGCGATACCCAGCTCGCGGTACAAGCCCGCGTTCCCCTTGGTGATCAGTGACGCCGGCCCATTGTCCACGTCGAGCATGATGGCGTCATACACCCCGCGGTTGGCGCGGAGGAGATCGGCTACGTCGCCCATGTGCACCGAGGTCCGCGGATCCTCGAGCTCCCCCAGCGCGAGGCCGTACGCCGGCTCACGGTTCCAGGCCACCACTTCGGGCACCAACTCGGCCACATCCACCACAGCATCCGGGCGCAGGATGCGCAGGGCCTCACGCAACGTGAAGCCGAGGCCGAGGCCACCGATCAACACGCGCGCCCCCGGAACCTCCGCGATCGGGTCGCACACGAGCGTGGCCAGCGCTGTTTCCGATTGATGGCGACGGGTGGACATCAGCTCCACGCCATTCACGCGAATGGTGTAAGCGCCGTCGTGTCGGATGAGCGACAGCACAGAGCCGTCGGGCGACGTGGCCTCACCTAGTTTCTCGGTCTTCTTCATATGGTGGGAGTGTCGACGAGAACGACGAAGGCCCCGCAGCCGATCCGCGGCTACAGGGCCTCCAGTCACATCGGGACGACAGGATTTGAACCTGCGACCCCCTGAACCCCATTCAGGTGCGCTACCGGGCTGCGCTACGTCCCGTTAGGCCAAGCATCGGCCTAACCTTCTGAAGATAATCGGGCGCGCGCCGTCCGACCACTCCGCCGACCGATCCGGCACCAGATGGCCTAGGACCTCGTCCGCCTCCTGCCCCAACGCCAAGAGTGCGAACGGCTTCGCGAGCACCCGGCAACGGGTGGTCGAGAGGAGACCGGACACCTCCCGAACGCACGGATGACCCCGAGGGCCGCCGCCCCATCGGCCGCATCGCTCACCGCCCATCCCCGACGCTCGAAGTAGCGGCGGAGGGAGCTCCGGATCGCGTCCGCATCATCTACGGCCGCCACGCTCAAAGCATCCCGTACCGCTGGGGCACCGTCTGGTCACCGAGACTGACGGTCATCGCCAAGGAACACCGCGGAAGTCTCGTGGCCTGAGGGCGAAGCACCTCCAGGCGCGTCCGACTTGCTCCTTCGCGACGCGGCAACGAGTTTTCGCGGGGCATGCAACTCTCCGTCATCATGAGCACCTACAACGCCACCGCTTGGCTCGAGAAGGTGCTGTGGGGGTTCGCCGCGCAGACGTTCCGCGAGTTCGAGGTGGTGATCGCCGATGATGGGTCGGGGCCCGACACGGCCGATCTCATCACACGCTACGCCCCACGCTTCCCGGGGCGCCTCCTCCATGTGTGGCACGAGGACCGCGGTTTCCAGAAGTCGGCCATCCTGAACAAGGCCATCGTGGCCGCCCGAACCCCGTACCTCGTGTTCACGGACGGCGACTGCATCCCGCGGGCCGATTTCTTGGCGGTGCACGCCGCCCGCCGCCGCGAAGGCCGGTTCTTGTCGGGGGGCTATGTGAAGCTGCCCCTCGCCCTGAGCCAGCGGGTGACGGAGGACGATGTGTCCACCGGGCGCGCCTTCGACCCCCGCTGGCTGGCGCGCGGCGGACTCACGGATCCCCATGCCCTCGCCAAGCTGGGCGCGGGGTCACTGGTGAGCACCGTGCTCAACGCGGCCACGCCCACGCGCGCCAGCTGGAACGGGCACAATGCCTCGGGATGGAAGCGCGATCTCGTCACGGCCAACGGGTTCGATGAACGCATGCAGTACGGGGGTCAGGACCGCGAGCTTGGCGAACGCTTGGAGAATGCGGGCGTCCGCGGTATCCAGATCCGATACAGCGCCGTGTGCGTGCATTTGGACCACGGCCGCGGGTACAAGACGGAGGAGTCCATGGCCAAGAACACGGCTATCCGGGCGCACACGCGCACCGCGCGCGTGACCCGCACCCCCTACGGTATCGCGGGAGAAGCGGGCGTCGCCTGATTAGATTGCACGGCTGGTCCTCTTCGTCCGTCGTTCACTCGATCTCTGCCTCGGCCTGTGTCTCGTAAGACCGTTGTCATCACCGGCGCCAGCTCTGAGGGCGCACGTGCCGCGGGTGTGTCCGCGGCCCGCGCCGGCGCCCGCGTGGTACTCATCTCTGGGCATCCGCAGCGCGGCACGGCCGCGCGCGATGAGGTGGCCAAGCGCGGTCAGAGTAGCGAAGTCACGCTCCTGATCGCGGATCTGTCGCTCCAGTCGTCCGTGCGCGAACTCGGGCGGCAGTTGCTCACCGAGTATCCGTCGATCCATGCCCTGATCCACCAGGGCGTGCACCACCAGCTCCGCAAGCAGGAGCGGGAGGTCACCGCGGAGGGATTCGAACGCTTCTGGGCGCACAATCACTTAGGGCCGTTCCTCCTCACACATCTGTTGAAGGAGGCCCTCGTGAAGGCCCACGGGCGTGTGATCACCATCGGGTCGACGCGCCTCAAGGTGTATCCGCGCATCACCGTGTATCTGGATGATCCCGGCATGGAACGGCGTTCCTACTCCGCCACGCGGGCCTTCTACCAGAGCAAGCTGGCGCAGATCCAGTTCGCGATCTCCCTCGGACGGCAGTGGGCGGGCACGGGCGTGGTCGCGAAGGCCTTGTCGGTCCCGTCCATCGGCGCGGACCCCACGCGCCGGGGCGGTCTCCCGTGGTTCCGTCGCCTCGCGCACGATGCCACGGGAAGCCGCGGGATGACCACCAAGAAGTTGGGCGAGCTCTATGCCGTGGCCGCGCTGGCCCCGGGCGTGGCGAAGATCCCGCCGGTGTACCTCGACGATCGGCTCGAGGAGGCGTGGGCTCCCATCGCCGCGTTCGATGTGAAGCAGCAGGATGCTCTCTGGGCACTGTCAGCGCGGTCGGTCGGGCTGTAAGCCCCCGCCTGCTCCGGGACTCGACAGCGGGTCAACCAAAGGCGAAGATAGAGCGTAAGTGAACGCTCGCTGTGGTTCGTTCTTCGCCTTTCCGGAGCAGGATCCCCCATGCATCTGTCCCCCCGTCGACCGGCCGCGCTGGCCGTCCCGGCCTTGGCCCTCGGTCTCGCGTTCGCGGGCAGCCTCGCGGGCGCCCAAGGCGCCACCGCCAAGGTCAGCGACCCCATCACGGCCGAGGGGTACATCACGCCCCCCGAGCACATCGCCAAGTTGGTGACCGCGCCGCGTGCGGAGAATGCGCTCTTCGGTGCGCCGAGCCCCGTCACGCGCCGCTGGTTCCTCCGTACGATCAACGAGGGGATGCCGCTGCTCGAGTACGTCGGCAAGCCGTTCAATAATCTCGCGGGCTGGCAGGTGGACCCGGCGGCCAACCGCGCGCGGGCCGTCACGATGCGGAGCAACCAGGCCTTCGAGGTGTTCGACTGGGCCGCGAACAAGACGGTCCGGATCGATGCGCCGGCGGGAGCGCGCGTGAGCAGCGTGAGCGCATGGTCGCCGGACGGTCTGCGCTTCGCGTATCACGCGTTGTTCACTGACGCGACGCACATCTACGTTGCCGACCCGGCCACGGGCAAGTCGACGCCGCTCACGCGGACCTCGATCCTGGCGACGAACGTGACGAACATCGAGTGGACGGCCGACGGTAAGTCGATCGTCGCGGTGCTCACGCCGGATGGCCGCGGCCTGGAGCCGAAGGCGCCGCCGGTGGCCACCACGCCGATGGTGCGCGTCAACGAGAACAAGGTGCTCAAGTCACGCACGCACTTCGACTTGTTGCAGACGCCCTACGAGAAGGACCTCGTGAAGTATCACGCCACGGGCCAGCTCGCGTTGATCGATGTCAAGACGCGCGCCGTGAAGAAGATCGGCGCGCCTGGGATGATCCGGTCGATCAACCCGTCGCCCGACGGTAGCCTGTTCCGCGTGACATACGTGGACGAGCCGTTCTCCTACTTGTTGCCGGTGGCCAACTTCGGCACGACCGAAGTGATCATCGATCAGACGGGCACGGTGCTCCAGACGCTCGTGAAGCGCCCGATCAACGAAGGTGCCGCGACGGACGACGATGCCCCGGCGGCACCGCCCGTGGGTGGTGGTCGTGGTGGGCTCGGCGCCAATACCGATTCCGTGAAGCGCAATCTGGCGTGGCACCCGTTCCAGTCGGGCCTGCTGTTCATGCGCTCGGGCGCGAAGGATTCGTTGACGCGGGTCCGTGATGACAGCGCGGCGGCCGCGCGGGCCGCACGCGCGACCGCGGCCGGTGGCCGTGGTGGGGCGGCCCCGGCAACGGCGCTGGGCGCTGGTGGTCGCGGTGGTCAGGCCGATAGCACGGTGCGCTCCACGCGTCCCGACACACTGTTCCACTGGATGGCGCCTCTCAGGGGCGAGGCGGCGCTCAAGCCGTTGTACGTGACGTCCGCGCCCGGCACGATCGGCAGCGTGAACTTCGATGAGTCCGGTCGCATCATGTTCGTCACGCAGACGGTGGGTGGCGCCACGACGACCGACGCGATCTTCTTGAACGAGAACAACGCCACGTTCACCGTGACCCGCGGTGGCGCTGGCGGCGGCGCGGGCGGACGTGGCGGCGCGGCAGCTCCGGCGGCCGGTGGTGGTGGCCGTGGCGGTGCGGGTGCCGGTGGGGGCCCGGGCCCCCTCGAGACGATGGTCGGCTCGCGTGGCGTCAACGTGGTGATGACCTCGACGGACGGCACGTTCGTGTTCCGCCGCGGCACCACGCCGGACAGCGTGCGCGGCCCCAAGCCCTACCTCGAGAAGATCGAGATCCGGACGGGCACCGCGACCAAGCTCTACGAGAGCAGTGTGACGGACCTGACGGAATCCATCGGTGCGCCGCTCGACCGCGACTACACGAAGTTCATGACCACACGGCAGTCGGCGAAGCAGCCGCCACAGCAGTTCATCGTGGACGCGGCCACCAAGGAGGCCAAGCTCGTGCGTCAGTCGCAGGACTTGATGCCCGAGATCACGAATGCCGTGAAGATGGAAGTGTGGGCGCAGCGTGCGGATGGCTACAAGTTCCGCATTCGCGTCACGCTCCCGGCGGACTACAAGGCGGGCTCCAACCCGAAGTATCCCGCCATGTTCTGGTTCTACCCGAGCGAGTTCGAGAATCAGGCGGCGTACGACGCGGGGCTGAACCGCGGCGCCACCACACCGTCGGGTCCGGGCACGTTCCCCAGCACGCCGGGCGTGCGCTCGATGGCGTTCCTCACCGCCGCCGGCTACGCGGTGATCGAGCCCGACGCGCCGATCTTCGCGAGCGAAGGCCGGTTGCCGAACGACAACTACGTCGTGGACCTGCGCAATGACTTGGCGGCGACCATCGACGCGCTCGACACGTTGGGCATCATCGACCGCCATCGCCTTGGCATCGGCGGCCACAGCTACGGCGCCTTCTCGGCCGTCAACGCGATGGTGCACACGCCGTACTTCAAGGCCGGCATCGCCGGCGACGGTGCGTACAACCGCACGCTGACGCCCAATGGCTTCCAGACCGAACGCCGTGATTTCTGGCAGGCGCGCGATACGTACTTGGCGATGTCCCCGTTCTTATACGCCAATCAGTTGAATGGTGCGCTCCTGCTCTACCATTCGACCGACGACCAGAACGTCGGCACGCACCCGATCAACTCGGAGCGACTGTACCACGCACTCATGGGTCAGGGCAAGAACGTGTCGCTCTACATGTACCCGTACGAGGACCATGGCCCGATCGCGCGCGAGACGGTGCTCGACCAGTGGGCACGGTGGGTCGCGTGGTTGGACAAGTATGTGAAGAACGCGAACCTGCAGAAGGTGTCGGCGCAGTGATCTGATGCGGTCGGCAACACGCCGGTGATGGCACAGCGGGGGAGGCATCCGAGATTTGCGGGATGGCCTCCCCCACTGATTTTTACTCCTGCACACTCGCCGCCCTCCGCCGCACCTTCGGCTACCCCGCCTTCCGCGGCCACCAAGCCGATGTGATCGCACACGTCGCCGCCGGCCAGAGCGCGTTCGTCCTCATGCCGACCGGCGGTGGCAAGTCACTGTGCTACCAGATCCCCGCCTTGGTGCGCGACGGGCTCACGGTGGTGATATCGCCGCTCATCGCGCTGATGCAAGACCAAGTTGCCACACTCCAGCAGCGCGGCGTGCGGGCCGAGCTACTCAACTCCACGCTCTCCGCGCGCGAGACGGCACGCATCGAGCAGGACATCCGGCTCGGACATGTCCGGCTGCTGTACCTGTCGCCCGAGCGGCTGCTCACCGCGAAGATGATGGCGCTACTCACGACGGTGAAGCTCGCGCTGTTCGCCATCGACGAAGCCCACTGCATCGCGGAGTGGGGGCACGATTTTCGGCCGCACTATCGTGGCCTGTCGGTCCTGCCGGAGCGCTTCCCGACGGTGCCACGCCTCGCACTCACGGCCACGGCCGATGCCGAGACGCAGGCGGACATCATCCGCCGTTTGGGGCTCACGGACGCGCGTCGCTTCGGCGCGAGCTTCGATCGGCCGAACATCCAGTGCGTGGTGGTCCAGAAGCACGATGCGCACACGCAGCTGCTCCGCTTCATCCAGCACCGCCATCGCGGCGCGGTGGGCGTGGTGTACTGTCAGTCGCGCGCGCGCGTCGAGTTGACCGCCGCGTTCCTTGATGCGCACGGGATCCCCGCGCTGCCGTACCACGCCGGGTTGTCAACGCGACAGCGCGAACAGAACCAACAGTGGTTCCTCACGCGACCAGGCGTCGTCATGGTGGCGACCATCGCCTTCGGGATGGGCATCGACAAACCGGACGTGCGCTTCGTGGCCCACCTCGATGTGCCTGTGAGCATCGAAGGCTACTACCAAGAGATGGGTCGGGCCGGCCGCGATGGCCTGCCCGCCGAGGCCTGGCTCACCTACGATGTGCACGATGCGACCGGCCTGATCCGTCGCATCAAACAGTCGGACGCGACAGCCGAGCGGCAACGCGTGCGGCTGCACAAGCTCGACGCCATCTTGGCGCTCTGCGAGACGGCGGCGTGTCGCCGCGCGACGTTGCTCCGCTACTTCGACGAGCACGTCGCGCCGTGTGGCGCATGCGACACCTGTCGACGCCCCCCGCGCACGATGGATGGCGCACCACTGCTCCGACAGATCGTGGAGGCCGCCCGCCGGACGCCTGGCACGGCGCACGAAGTGGCCGCGATGCTGGCCGAGCGGGAGCGGGTGCGTCAGTCGTGGCCGCGGTGGCGCCCCGTGCGCAGTGCGGACGGGTGGCGGGCCGTGATCCGCCAGTGCGTGGCCCAGGGCGCGCTCGGGGTGGATCACCGCGCCGGGAGTCACCTCGTGGCGACAGTGCGGACGGCGGCCGTCCTGCGCGGGCGCCAACCACTCCGGCTACCGGCGTCGAGGCCTCCGCGTCCACCAGAGACGAGCGCCCGTCGGGCGCCCCCGCGCTCGGCACCCGACACGGCGTCGATCAGGGCCCGACTCCACTGCTGGCGTGAGGCCCCGGCCCGAGCCCGAGGTGTCCCTGATCACGTGATCTGCCATGATGCGGCCCTCGACCTGATCGCCACGAAGCGCCCGCGCTCGCGGTTCGCCCTGCGGTGGATCGCCGGGATCGGCCCGCGCCGCGCTGCGCTGTACGGGACCAGCATCCTAGCGACGCTCTCCGCCACGACAGCACCGGAATAGCTCGTGCAGGGCGTTAAATTCCGCAGGTGCACGCCCCTGAATCGACCATCGCGCGCGAAGCGGCCCGTCGCCGGACTTTCGCCATCATTTCCCATCCTGACGCGGGCAAGACCACGCTGACGGAGAAGCTCCTGCTGTACGGCGGAGCGATCCATTTGGCCGGGACCGTCAAGGGCCGCCGCGCCGACCGGCACGTGACCTCCGACTGGATGGCGTTGGAGCGCGAGCGCGGCATCTCCGTGACCTCGAGCGCCATGCAGTTCGAGTACAGCGGGCATATGCTCAACTTGCTCGACACGCCGGGCCATGCGGACTTCTCCGAGGACACGCTGCGCACGCTCATCGCGGCCGATGCGGCGGTCATGTTGCTCGACAACCGCAAAGGCGTCGAAGAGCGCACGCAGCAGCTCTTCGACGTGTGCAAGCGGCGGCGACTCCCGATCTTCACGTTCGTCAACAAGTGCGATCGCTGGGGTGAGGAGCCCTTCAAGTTGCTGAGCGATGTCGAAGAGCACTTGGGCATCGCCTGCCATGTCGTGACGTGGCCGATCTTCCGCACGGATGCGTTCAACCGCGGCCTCGCGGGCGTCGTGCACCGGCACCAGCGCACCGTGTACTTGTTGGAGCGGCACGCCGACGCCGCGCGCCGCGGCGAGCGGTCCGAGGGCCACATCTTCCCGCTCGACTCCGACGAAGCGCGCGAGGAGCTCGGCGCTGACACCTACCAGAAGGTGCTCGAGGAGTTGGCCCTGCTCGATGCGGCGGGCGCTGAGTTCGATCGGGATGCGATCGCGGCCGGCCAGCAGACGCCCGTGTACTTCGGCAGCGCGCTCACGGACTTCGGCGTGGAGCCGTTCCTCAACGACTTCATCCGCTTGGCGCCGGCGCCGGGCGAGCGCGAGACGGTGGACGGCGATCTCGTCCTCCCCACCGATGCCTTCAGCGGTTTCGTGTTCAAGATCCAGGCGAACATGGATCCGCGGCACCGGGATCGACTCTGTTTCGTGCGCATCGTCTCGGGACGGTTCGAAGCCGGCATGGATGCGATGCACAAACGTACGGGCAAGAAGATGCGGCTCGCCGCCCCGCAGACGATGGTGGCGCGCGAGCGCACCGCCGTGGAAGAAGCCTTCCCCGGCGACGTGGTCGGCATCATCGACCGCGGGCTGCTCCACGTGGGCGATACGATCGCGGAGGGGCGCACCCTGGACTTCGGCGGTCTGCCCCGATTCGCCCCGGAGCACTTCGCGCGCGTCGAAGTCACCGATGCCCTCCGCCGCAAGCAACTCGATGCCGGACTCCGGCAGCTCACCAGCGAGGGGGCGGCGCAGCTGTTCTACACCAGTGCCTCCACCACCGCGGGGCCGACGCCGATCATCGGTGTCGTCGGGCGCCTGCAGTTCGACGTCCTGTTGCACCGTTTGGAACACGAGTACGGGATCAAGGCGCGCCTCGATCCCATGGGCAACCGGCAGTTGCGCTGGGTGAAGGGCACGGACGAGCACATCGAGCTCGCCGCCCGCGAACGCGGCCGCACCCTGCTGTACGATGCGCAGGGCGATCCGCTGTTCCTATTTGAAGATCAATGGACGTTGCGCTACGCGTTAGGGAACGAGAAGCGCGTCACCCTTCACGAGACTGCCGATTGATGCTGACCCGGGCCCACCTCACCGCATTGTTCGTCGTTGCCGTGTTCGGCGCGGCTCCTCTGCACGGTCAAGTGCGCCCCGATCGACCCTGGCGCACCCTCGAGACCACGCACTTCCGCTTCCACACGCCCCTGGAGTTCGAAGGCTGGACGCGCAGCATCGCCGTCCGCATGGAAAGCGTCCACGAGGCGGTGCGGAGCACGGTCGGGAGCGCGCCCACGGCGCGCATCGATGTGGTGGTGGATGATCCGAGCAATGTCGCCAACGGATCCGCCTACCCGATCCTCGACGGCCCCGCGCTCTTCCTGTGGCCCACGCCGCCTGATCCACGCTCGGGCATCGGCAAGTTCCGCAGCTGGGGCGAGTTGCTCGCGGTGCACGAGTTCGCCCATCTCGCGCATTTGAATCGTGAGCCGCGCAACGCGATGCAGCTGCTCGGTCGGCGGATCTTCAGTCGTCCCACGGGCCCGTTACGCGGCAGCCCACGCTGGATGAGCGAGGGCTACGCGACGTACATCGAAGGCGTCCTCACCGGAACGGGTCGCCCCCACTCGCCCACGCGTGCGGCGATCCTCCGCCAGTGGGCGCTGGAGGGCGTCCTGCCCAACTACACGCAGCTCAGTTTGAGCGGCGGCTACAATGGCGGAAGCTTCGCGTATCATCAGGGCTCCGCGTTCATCGAGTGGCTGGGTGCACGCGATGGGGATTCGTCCATCACGGCGATCTTCCGTCGGCAATCGGCGGTGCAGAAGCGCACCTTCGTGAGCGCGTTCACCGGTGTGTACGGTGAATCCCCCAGCACGTTGTACAGCAACTTCGTGGCGGAGCAGACCGCGGATGCGTTCCGCTTGCGCGACGTACTCGCCGCCGCCGGTATGGTCACTGGCACCACCGTCCAGCGGCTGACGGGCAACACCGGTGATCCGGCGGTGTCGCCGGACGGATCGCAGATCGCCCTCGTCGTGTCGGGCGTCGGTGGGCCCGCGAGTGTACGCATTTGGAAGACGGAGGTCGCCCCGCGCGATTCAGCGGCCGACTCCGCCGCCGCACGCCGCGCACGACAGCAGCGCGCACGAGATCCTGAAGATGTCCCCACCGTGAGTAGCGGCCCGCCGCCGCGCACGGCCGTGCACACGCTCCGGCCCGTGATGGGCCGCGGACATCAGGACCCGCGGTGGTTCGCCGACGGACAGCGCGTGCTCGTGTGGCGACTCGAGCCGCTCGGCGATGGTGCGGCCCGTCCGGATCTGTTCATCTGGACTCCGAAGAGTGGCGCGCTGCAGCGGGTCACGACCGGGGCCTCGGTGCGCCAAGCGGATCCCCATCCCGATGGCACCCGCGCGGCCGCCGTGCGGTGCACCGATGGGCGCTGCGACCTCATGCTCGTCGATCTGCGCACGGGTGCGGTATCCGCCGTGTTGCCGCCCGTCGACGGCGTCACCTGGGGCCGGCCGCGCTGGTCACCCGATGGCGCGTCCCTCGTCGCCTCGCGTCATGTGGATGCGCGGTGGCGCGTCACGCTCGTCGATGTGCGCACCGGTACCCTCCGCGACGTGGGGCCTGACGACCAGGCCGACCGCTACGATGCCGCCTTCGCCGATAGCGGTCGTGCGGTGGTGTACACCTCCGAACTCGGCGGCGTCCCGAACATCACGCGGCTCGAGCTCGCGAGCGGCGTGGAACAGGCCCTCACCCGTGTGACGGGCGCGGCGTTCGCGCCGGAGCCCGTGCGCACCAGCCGGGATGTGCTGTTCCTGCATCAGACCGCGCGCGGGATGGACCTGCATCGCGTGGCGCCCGACAGTACGCCCGTGGTCGGCCCACCCGTCGTGTTGGCCGCCCCGAATGCGTTGTTGGCGCGTACAACGAGCGACGCCGTCCGCGCCTCGCTCGCGCCGCGTGGCACCCAGGTCGTCGACACATTCGCGATCCAAGCCCTGACGGCCGAGCGCCCGTTCACCACGGGCCCACGCGGCTATGTGGTAAGTCCGTTCGGTGGCGTCGCGGTGGACGGCGCGGTCGCCGGTGGACAGATCACGAGCACCGATCCGATCGGTCGGCTCAGTTGGTCGCTCCAAGGCGTCCTCGGCGCAGAGCGCCGCTGGGAAGGCGGTGCACTCCGCACCACGTGGCGCCGCTTCCCGATCGTGCTCTCCGGTGAGCTATTCGGCGTCGGGCAGTCGTTGGCCGCGACCACCGCCGTGCGACTGCCGGCCGTGGCGCCCACATTGACCGGCGCGCAGGCTTGGCACGGGGGCGCGCTGATCG
>JBEIVF010000290.1:0-1993 GCA_040374005.1 Gemmatimonadaceae bacterium
CCGAGCTTGTGCCCGACCATGTTCTCCGTGACGTACACCGGGATGAACTTGTTCCCGTTATGCACGGCGAACGTGTGCCCGACGAAGTCCGGCAGGATCGTGCTCGCACGCGACCAGGTCTTGACGACCTTCTTCTCGCTGCGGCTATTGAGCGCGATCACCTTCTTGGCGAGGTGATCCGCGACGAATGGGCCCTTCTTTACACTACGTGCCATCGGCTCTGCGTCTGTTGAGGAAGATCAGGTCGCGTTACGACTGCGTCGCTTTGCCGCGCTTGCGGCCGCGCACGATCAAGCGCTGCGACGGCTTCTTCTTATTGCGCGTCTTCACGCCTTCCTTCTTGCCCCACGGGCTCACCACGTTGCGACCACCACGTGTACGACCACCGTGCGGATGATCCACTGGGTTCATCACTTCACCACGCACCTTCGGACGACGACCGCGCCACCGCGACGCACCGGCCTTGCCGAGCGACTGCAGTTCATGCTCCGCGTTACCCACTTCGCCGATCGTGGCGAGGCAGAGCCCGTGCACCAAACGCATTTCCGTCGACGCCATGCGCAGCGTCACATACTCCCCTTCCTTGGCCACGACCTGGAGCGACACACCGGCCGAACGCGCCATCTGGCCGCCCTTGCCCGGCTTCAACTCCACGTTGTGCACCGACGTACCCAGCGGGACTTCCTTCAGCGGCAGGGCATTGCCCGTCCGGATGTCGGCGCCCGGACCCGACGTCACGGTGTCGCCCACCGCCAACCCCTTCGGGTGGAGGATGTAGCGCTTCTCACCGTCCGTGTACTCGACCAGCGCGATGCGCGCCGACCGGTTCGGATCGTACTCGATCTCGCGCACCGTCGCCGGCATGCCGTGCTTGTTGCGCTTGAAGTCGATGATGCGGTACTTCCGCTTGTGCCCACCGCCCTTCCGGCGCATCGAGATGTGGCCGTGGTTGTCACGACCGCCCGACTTGGTCAGCGGCTCGGTGAGGCTCTTCTCCGGCGTCGAACGCGTGATCTCAGCGCCGTCAGTGACGGAGCGGAACCGCGACGAGGCCGTCACCGGCTTGAATTGACGAATGCCCATTAGATCAACCCTCGAAGATCGGGATCGAATCGCCGGACTTCAGCGTCACGATGGCCTTCTTCCAATTGGGACGCGTGCCGCTGAACCCACCGACGCGACGCAGCTTGCCGCGCACGTTGCTGGTCCAGACACCCGTCACGGTCACCCCGAACAGCTGCTCGATGGCCGACTTGATCGCCGGCTTCGATGACTTGGAGTGAACCTCGAACGTGTATTCGCCACGGTCCTGGTACGCAGCCGAGGTCTTCTCGGTCACCACCGGACGGACGATCGTACGATGAACAGTCGCCATCGTTTAGTCTCCCTTCTTCTTTGGAGCGGCCTTCTTCACGGCCGCCTTCTTCGCGGCCGGCTTCGCCGCAGTCGTCTTGGCCGCTGCCTTCTTGGCCGGAGCCTTCTTCGCCGCCGTCTTCTTGGCCGGCGCAGCCTCAGCCTTCACGGCCTTGTTCTTCACTGGCGCGCTGACCGACTCGGCCACCGGCGCCAGCTCCGTCCCGATCGCCGTCGCCTCGAGCACGACGACATCCGACCACAGCACGTGGTAGGTGGACGCGTCGGCGAACGGCAACGCGTGCACGTTCGGGAGGTTCCGAGCCGATAGGTACACCGCCGGCTTGGAGCCGTCGGTCAAGATGAGGATCTTCTGATCCGCGACACCCATACGGGTGAGCGCATCACGCAGGCGCGCCGTGTTGGGCTCCTCGTACGAGAAGCGATCCACCACGAGCAACGCGCCTTCGCGGGCGCGCGCATTGAGCGCGCTCTTGCGAGCGAGGGCGCGCACCTGGCGCGGCACCTTCTCGCTGTAATTGCGATCGCCGTGCGGTCCGAAGACCGTACCGCCACCGGGCCAGTGCGGCGCGCGGGTCGAGCCCTGACGGGCGCGGCCGGTGCCCTTCTGCTTCCACGG
>JBEIVF010000204.1:0-3460 GCA_040374005.1 Gemmatimonadaceae bacterium
CCCCTCCTGCGCCGGCGGCGCACCGCTGGTGCCCGAGGCGTTCACCGCGAGCCCGTTGCCGGGGCTCACGCAATACAGCGGCGCGATGCCCGCTTGCAGTGGCGCATTGTAGTAGGCCGCACCCGCCGGCAGCCGATAGCCATTGTAGCCCAGATCCACCCGTATCGCGCCGAACGGCGACGCGATGCGAATGCCCAGGCCGGGCGTGATCTTTACCGACGGCCCTTCGTCGCTCAGCGTTGCCGCCGGCGAGGCCGCGCCGCGATTCCACAGCTTGCCGGCGTCGGCGAACAGCGCGATCTGCAGCAGCTTCGGCGCGAGCGGGCTCGGGAACTGTGCTTCGACATTGCCGACAATCAGCGTGTTGCCGCCGGTGGGAACCACGCGCTCGGTCACCGACGTGGAGTCCGCCCGGTAGAACGTCCGTCCGTTCGCACTCACCGTGTCGTAACGGCTCACGATGTACACCGCCGGCCCAAGTTCATTCTGCCGGAAGCCACGCACCGTGGTCGGACCACCCGCGTACAGCCGCTCTTGTGGCGGAATGAACCCGCCCGTTCTCGGCGTTGTGCCGCCACCGTACACCACGCCACCGCGCACATGCGTGACCAGCGTAGCGCCACCACCCAGCGCGCGATACCACGATACATCACCGGTACCGCGATTGAACTGTTGCGAACGATCAGAGCCGATCAGCCTGCTGGCGTGCCGCACGTTCAACCGGACCGTGCTGCCCCCGGTGGGACGCAGGGGATCGTTCACCCGCGCACGCACGACGGCGTATTCGAGCGCCGCCAGCCGATTGTTGCGCTGTAAAAACGTGCGTGACTCGTTGTCGCAGGCGTTGAACACCGCGCAGAAGAACGCCGGCTCCGCCTCGGTACGACCCAGCTCCACCTGATAGCTCAGCGTGCTCGGCAAGCGCACGAGCGGGAATGGGTCGGTCACCGATAGCACGCCGCCAATTGGCGTGCGACGCAGAAACGCCTTGTACTCGGAGAGCGTGGAGCTGAACAGCGTGATTGACGGCACGCGCGACTGATTCGCCCGTACGGGCTGCCGGACGGTCATCGACGTGTAGTAGTTCAGCGTGCGGCTGTACGGATCGCTTTTGGCCTGCCCTTGGCAGAGATTCGGCGCGCCGTCGAGCGGATCGCCGATGCCGATCTTGCTGACGCGGCCGGTGAGTTCGAGCCGCTGCGCGACGGGGAGGAAGTCACGATCGGTAAACGAGCCCTGCATCCGGAAACAATCGAGCGTGGCCCACCCCAGTCCACCACGCGCCGCCCACTGCGCGCCCTCCACCAGGCGCACCACGAGGTTGACGATGGAATCGCCAGCCGGCTGGATGCTGTCGGGCTGCAAGTCGACCCGTTGAAAGGCGTCGGTCTGATAGAGATTGCGCTGCGCGTCGATGATCGCGCGCGCTGAATACCAGTCGCCGGTCTTGAGCGCCATCGTGCGCCGGACGGTGGCGTCGGACACCCGTCGGTTATCATCGCCGGCGTCCACCTCGAGCGCGATGCGCCCGAGCTTGGCCCGCACCCCCGGTACCACCGACACTTCGACATCGGCGGTGCGCAACACCGTGTTCGTGGTGTAGGCCACCAGCGCTTCGGCCTGCGGCCAGCCCTTGTTGCGCAGCCGTCGTACGAGCGTGTCGCGTCCGGCGTCCAGCGCGCCGCGATCGAATACGCCACCCACGGCCAGCGGGAAATCACGCGCCGCGTCGCGCACCTCGGCGTTGAGATCAAGCCCCCGCAGCGCGAGCGCGGTAACCCGCATCGGCTCGCCTTCTCGAATCGTGAACGTGATCTCGATCACACCAGGCTTCACGGCGGTCACGGTCGTGTCCACCGTGACATCGAGAAATCCGCGCCGACGATACAAGGTCTCGAGGCGTTGGACGTCGCGCGAAAACTCCACCGGGTCGAGGCAGCGCCGCTCGCCGACAACAGGTAATCCGGCCAAGGACGACGGGGTGGTGGCCACGGTGGACGCCAGCGCGACCGCCGCATACTCGCGATTTCCGGCGAATCTGAGCGCACGGACCTCACGGTCGCCGCGATCACAGGACAGATCCTGGGCGGCGGCCGGACGCGCGACCGAAAGTGCTGCGAGCGCGAAGAGGAGATGGACGAGAGGTCGCACGTTCTATAGCGTTGAAGCTCACGTGATATCGCCCCTCAGTCAACCGCACATGTCATCGATTCGCCCGTCACGTTCGTTCTGCTCGCGGCTCTCGCGGTGTGCCACGCGCTCTACCACGGTGGCCGGCATGCTGGCCGGCATGCTGGTCAGCTGCCGTAGCGGCGAGGCGACCCCCGACCGTCATGCGCTCATCGACTCGCGTGATTGGTACGATCCGCGTTCGCTGGATCCAGCCAAAGCCACCGACGTGCCCAGCGGACGGGCCGTAGCGTACCTGTTCGACGGGCTCACCAAGTTCACTCCCGCCGGTCAGGTGCAGCCGTCCATCGCCAAGAGCTGGGACGTCTCGCCCGACGGGTTGCGCTACACCTTCCACCTGCGCGCCGACGTCCGCTTCCATGACGGCACCCCGCTGCGGGCCCGCCACGTGGCGCAGTCGTTCCGACGGGTCCTCGATCCGGCCACGAAAGGTGGGACGCTCTGGCCGCTCTACCCCATCAGGGGCGCCCGCGCCTTCGCCGATGGCAAATCCGATGGCACGGGCACCACGCTGGGCATCGAGACGCCCAACGACACCACGGTCGTGATCACGCTCGACGAGCCGTTCGCGATCTTCCCGAAGCTGCTCGCCATGCCCGTGGCGTCGATTCTCCCCGACTCCGTCGGCCCCGACTTCAGCGAGCACCCCATCGGCACCGGCCCGTGGAAGCTCGTGGAGTGGAAGCACGACGATTATCTCAAGTTCGCCCGCAATGCCACGTACTTCGGCGGTGCCCCGTCCATCGATACGCTGATCGCCCGCATTATCCCCGAACCCTCCACCGCCGTCGCGGAGTTCGAGGCAGGCACGGTCGACATTCTCTACGTACCGGAAGACCAGACGCGCGACTGGACAGAGACCGACACCAAGAAGGCGACGCTGGTGAGCGCGCCGGCGCTGCGCCTGTGGTACATGGGCGTGAACGTGACGCGCGGCCCGCTGACAGACGTGCGCGTGCGTCAGGCGATCGCGCACGCGATCGACGTGCCCACCCTCCTCGCCCAGCTCCTCGCCGGACGCGGCACCATCGCCGCTGGCGTGATCCCACCCACCCTCGAAGGCTTCGACACCGCGCGCCAACCGTACGCCTACGACACGCTCGCCGCGCGCGCACTCCTCGTCGACGCCGGCTACGCCCAAGGCATCGACCTCGAACTCTGGAGCTCGCAGACGGCGCCGATGCCGCGCCTCGCGCAAGCGATCCAGGCCTACCTCGCCACGGTCGGCATCCGCATCAAGCTCGTACAGCGCGACGCCAGCTCCATGCGC
>JBEIVF010000190.1:0-3893 GCA_040374005.1 Gemmatimonadaceae bacterium
CGCGCATTACCGCTAAATGTGGTCGTCGCCACCCGTTTTTACAACGGGTTTCCGGTGCGCGGTGCACCCGCCGGGGGGTGCCCCGACGGCCACGGTGCCGATGCGCGTGACCGTCACGCCCCCGGCAGCGGCGGCGGGAGCAGGATCGAAGCTCGCCGGCGCGGTGAACAGAAGCTCGTACTCCTCGCCGCTCACTACCGCCTCCCGGGGCTGACCGCCCTCGATCACCGGGATGTCCTCCAGCGCGATCCGGAGCTCGACGCCACTGGCCCGCGCCACATGCCCCGCGTCGGCCAGCAACCCATCAGAGATGTCGATGGCGGCCGTCGCCCCTGCGGCCGCCACGGCCCGACCCAGCGCCAGGCGGGCCACGGGGCCGGCGAAGCGCTCGCGATGGCTCTGGTGCGGCGCCTCGCCCCGTTCCCACGCGGCCAATGCCGCCGCGGGCCCGCCAAGGGTGCCGCTCACCCAGATGCCGTCGCCCGGCTGCGCCCCGGCCCGGCCCACGGGCCGCACAGCACTGCCGAACACCGTCACCCCGAACGACAACGTCGCGCCGCCACTGAGGTCGCCGCCGACGATCACCGTGTCCGTGACCCGCAGCGCCTCGCCCACGCCGTAGGCGTAGGCGAGCAGATGCTCGCGGGCCTCGGGCGGGCACGTGATGGCCAGCACGATGCCGAGCGGCGCGGCGCCCATCGCGGCGAGGTCGCTCAACGCGGCCATCGTCGCGCGCCAGCCGATCTCGGCGGGCGTGAGCCAGTCACGGCGAAAGTGCACGCCATCCACTGACGTATCGGTGCTCACCACCAGACGCTCGCCCGGTGGCACCTCGAGCACGGCGGCATCGTCGCCGATCCCGCGCGCACGCGGGCCCCAGATCTCGAGCAGCGCGCGGATGGCCGCGAACTCCCGTCCTTCACCGAGCGGGATGTGCGTGGTCATCGGATGGTCCCGTCGGGCAAGCGGCGGAGGCGGATCACTCCATCGAGCGTGGCGATCCACGCATAGTCGCGCGTGAGCGCGATGCCCGTCGCATCACCGGGCACGTCGATCCCCGCGGGCAAGAAGCGCGCGAGGCCCGTGCTCCGCGTGAGGAGTTGCACGCCACGCGGCCCCGCGATCCAGATGGTGGTCGCATCCATCGCGATGGCGGCGATGCCACCGGTGCGGCGCACATCGGCGAGCACGGGGGGCAGTTCACGCCCATCGCGCGTGCTGAGCAGGATCAGCTCCCCTCGCGTGGTGCCCATCGCCAGGACCGTGTCGGCGATCGCGAGCGCCGCGACCGGCTGGGCGAGCCGCAATTGTTCCTCGGCGCTGCGCAATCGACGCGGCGTGTCCTGCCCGGCGGGCAGCACCGCCACGCCGTTCTCCGTGCCGATCCACAGGGTGTCGCCGCGCCGCACCAAGGCGCGCACCGATGTGCCCTCGAGCAATGGCGCGCGGACTTCGAAGGGCTGGTTCCCCACTTGGGAGTCGGCCACGAACGACAACCCGCGCGCCGTCCCGATCCACGCGCCGTCGAACCGCGGCGCGATGCTCAACACGATCCCCGACGCGAGGCCATCGACGTCGGTCAGCGTGCGCTCGGCGCGGCCCGTGGCCACATCGAACCGCGTGAGGCCGCGTTCCGATCCCACCCACAGTGACGACGCCCACGGCGCGATGGCCGTGATGCGTGCCCCGCGCAGTGGTGCGAAGGCGCCGCCGTCGAGCCACCGGAAGGACGCGAGCTCGGGATCGACGAACGTGAGTCCGCTGCGCGCCGAGATCCGATCCCCGGAGCCGCCGATCCACACGCCGTCGATGGTCGCGGCGATCGCACTCGCGCCCGGCTCGATGAGTCCGTACGGTCGCGCCTCACCGCGCGTGAACAGCGGATCCACTTTCACGAGCCCTGCACCGGCCGTGCCCAGCCACACTTCGCTGCGCTCGGGCGCCACCGCTCCGCTGGTCACCGGATACGAGCGCAGGTCGGCATCCTGCGTGAGCAGGCGCTCGAAGTCGCGCAGCGAGGGCCAGCGCGCGTAGATGTCGTTGAGGTTCGGCGGGGTGAAGCGCCGGTTCGCCGGCGGGATGTCGCGCGCCGTAGCGACTTGCGCCATGCCCGAGGCCGACACTCGCCACACGCGTTGCGCGCCCACGACGAACGCGCCGGCGCCCGGATCGCCACGATCGAAGAAGATCTGGCGCGGCTGATCCGCGAGACTCGTGCGTGCCATGTCGTCGAGGACGGCTCGGTACCGATAGAGCCCTGTCGCGGTCGCGAACCACACGACATCGTCATTGGGATCGCCCACGAAGAGCTGCAGGGGGCCACCGGGCCATCCGTCACGCCGGGTCACCGGCGGCAACCATCGCTCGAAGCTACGGTCGAACACGCCGAGGGCGCCGCTCGTGGCGGCGAACACATACCGCGGGGTCACCGCCACACCCTGCACGAGATTCATCGCGGGGATCACGACGCGGTCCTCGCGGCCCGCCGACACGAACGGGCGCCCAGCCCCCGATCCGCCCGACACGCCCGCGCACCCCGTCACGCACAGCACCACCCACAGGAGTCGCTTCATTCTCCGACGAAAGGTAGCTCAGCGAAGACCCCGGGCTCGAGCCCGGGCGACGGGGCGTGCCACACGAACGGCAGTTCGTGTTCGACATCGGCCAGCGTCACGCCACGGATCGGTGAGGTGGCCGCGCGCTCAGCAGCCGCGCCGTGGGCCCACACCGCCGCCTGCGCCGCTAGCCACGCTGACGGCATGACCGCCGCGAGCGATCCGAGGATGCCCGCGAGCAGATCACCGCTGCCACCGGTCGCCAGCACCGGCGATCCCGCCGGGGCGACGCGGATCTCGCCGTTGGGGGCGCTGATCACCGTCGGCGTGCCCTTCAGGATCACCACGGCGCTGGTCGCTGCGGCGAGCTGTTGGCCGATGGTGAATCGGTCGCACAGGACGTCGGCCGTGCTGACGCCGAGCAGTCGCGCACATTCGGTGGGGTGCGGCGTGAGGATCGCGCGATGGTCGCCGATCAGCGCCCGGAGCGCGGCCATGTCTCCGGCGTACGCGTTGAGCGCGTCCGCATCGAGGACGAGCACGGTGCTCGGCGCTACTGCGGCGATCCACTGCGCGATGTGGTCACGCCGTAGCGGGCCGAGCCCAGGACCGAGCACGACCACGTCACTCGCCGGGAGCGGCTCGTCCCACGTGCGCGCGAGCGCATACGGCACTGCGGCTTGCACCGCGCTGCGACTCTCCGGTGCGACCACGCAGGTCACGAGCCCCGCCCCACTGCGCAACGCGCCGTGCGCGGCGATGATCGGTGCGCCCGCCATGCCCGCCGCGCCACCCACGATCGCGACACGACCACGCGTGCCCTTGTGCGCCGTCGCCGTGATGCGCGGGATGGACGCCCGTACCACCGACTGATCGAGCAGTCGCAATGCACTGCCCTGCGGCACCACGGTGGCGTCGATGCCGATGTCGAGCACGAGCGTGCGACCCGCCAGATCGCGGCGCACCAACAGCCCGCGCTTCAGCGTGTCGAACGTGAGCGTCAGGTGCGCGGGCACGGCGCCGTGATCATCGCCGGTGGTAGCATCGAGTCCGCTCGGCACGTCGAGGGCGACGATGATCGCCCCACGTTCGTGCGCGGCGCGCACGAGGGCCAACGCGGCCGCGACCGCGTCACGCGGGGCCCCAGTGGCTCCCGTCCCGAGGAGCCCGTCGACGACGAGCGGCTCCACGCCGGTGGGCGGCTCGAAGGCCCCGTGCGCCACAGCGCGCGCGTGCGCGGCGCGCGCATCGTCGGTGCGCGGCGCCCCCGACGCGTGGACGCGCACCCGGAGACCGGCGGCGCGGAGGTGTTCCGCGACGACCCAGGCATCCCCACCG
>JBEIVF010000096.1:0-7454 GCA_040374005.1 Gemmatimonadaceae bacterium
TGCTGGCGATCGAACTCCACGTCCTGCAAGGCGTAGAGCACATCGAAGCCCGCGACCCACGCCATCACGCCACCGGCCAAGGCGACCAGCGCCCACCACGGCTCGGCCCACGCCCCGGTCACGGCGAGATAGCCGCCCACCGGCGCGATCCCGAGGCCCCAGCCGAGCACCACGTGCGAGAAGGCCGTGAAGCGCTTGGTGTAGCTGTAGAACAGCACCCATCCTAGCGCGACCGGCGACAGCAGCAAGCAGAGCGGATTGAGCCTCCAGGCCGCTACGACGAACACCACGCTCGCGATCAGCACCGCGCCGCGCGCCGCGCCCACCCCCACCACCCCCGCCGGGATCTCGCGCATCGCCGTCCGCGGGTTCTGCGCGTCGATCACGCGATCCGCGATACGGTTGAACCCCATCGCGGCGAATCGCGCGGCCGTGAACGCCACCACCACCCACACCACCTGCGCCCAGGTCACGGCGGCGCTGTACGACGCGATGATCACCCCGACCACGGCGAACGGCAGCGCGAAGATCGTGTGCGGCAACTTCACGAAGTTGGCCCACACCACCACCGGCGACGATCCCGCGAAGGTCTGCCCCTCGCGCGGTGCCGTGTTCAGCGTGTTCACCGCGGGTCCAACCCCAGCGAGGGCCACAGCGCATCCACGCGCTGCTTCGTCCCTGCATCCATCTCGATGATCTCGGGCCAGTTCCGCGTGAAGCCCTCTTCGGGGAACTTGCGCGTCGCATCGATGCCCATCTTGGAGCCGTACGTGAACGCGCGGCTCGCGTGATCGAGCACATCCACCGGCCCCATCGTGAAGCGCGTATCGCGCTCGGGGTCGATGTTGTTGAGCGCGATCCACCACGCCTCCTGCGGGTCCTGCACGTTCACGTGCTTGTCCACCACCACCAACACCTTCGCCAACGACATCAGGCCCTGGCCCCACAGCGCGTTCATCACCTTGTGCGCTTGGCCCGGATACTTCTTGTCGATCGAGACGAACACCAAGTTGTGGAAGATGCCCTCGGCCGGCATGTGGTAATCCACGATCTCCGGCACCGTCAGCTTGAGCAACGGCAAGAAGATCCGCTCCGTGGCGTGGCCGAGGTAGTAGTCCTCCATCGGCGGGCGGCCGACGATCGTCGTCGCGTAGATCGGGTTCTTCCGCATCGTGATCGCCGTGACGTGCACGCGCGGGTACAGATCCGCCTCGGAGTAGTAGCCCGTGTGGTCGCCGAACGGCCCTTCGACCACCAGCGCCTCTGCCGGGTCGATGTACCCTTCGATCACGAACTCCGCATCGGCGGGCACTTCGAGATCACAGGTCAGGGCCTTGGTCAGCGCCACCGGCGCGCGACGCAAGAAGCCCGCGAAGATGAACTCGTCGATGTTCGGCGGCAGTGGCGCACTCGCGCTGTACATCGACGCCGGATCCCCGCCGATGGCGATGCACACCGGCATCTTCTCGCCCCGCGCCACCATCTCGGCCATGTGCGCCGCGCCCGTCTTGTGGCGCTGCCAATGCATGGCCAGCGTGTTCTTCGTCAGGTACTGCACGCGGTACATACCCACGTTACGGATGCCGCGCGCCGGATCCTTCGAGATCACCATCGGGAGCGTGATGTACGGGCCCCCGTCGTCGGGCCAGCACGTGATGATCGGCAGCTTGCGCAGATCCACCTCGTCGCCGCGCCACACGACCTCCTGACACGAGCCACCCGTGCGCATGCGCGGCGGGAACTTGGCCACCTCCATCAGGCGCGGCAGCAACGAGAGCTTGCCCATCAGCCCTTCGGGCACCTTGAGGTCGAGCAGCGTGGTGATGCGTGCGCCGTGCTCATCGAGGGCCGCTACGTCGAGCGAGAGCGCCATGCGCTTCATCGAGCCGTACAGATTGATCGCGACCGGATACGGACACCGTGACCCATCGGGCAACACGGGGTGCTCGAACAGCAACGCCGGCCCACCGCCCGGCTGCTTCATCACGCGGTCCGCGATCTCGCATAACTCGAGATCCACGCGCACCGGCGCGGCGATGCGTCGCAACTCACCGATCGCGTCGATCGCGTCGAGGAACTCTGAGAGGGTATCGAGGCTCATCTACGAATTAGGTCGCGGGACGCGTGCCGCGGTGTACCGCGGCGATCCCGAACGTGAGGGTCTGCCAGTGAACGTCTGTGAATCCCGCCTGTTCCATCCGCGTGGCGAGGGCCTGCTCCTCGGGGAAATGCGCCACCGACTTGGGCAGGTACGCATAGGCCGTCTGATGCCCGGACACCAGCGCCCCGATCCGCGGCAACACATGATGGAAGTACGCGTGATACGCGGCGCGCACCACGCGCGAGCGCGGCGTGGTGAACTCGAGGATCACGAACCGCGCGCCCGGCGCGAGCACGCGGTACACCTCGCGCAGGCCCGCATCGAGATCGGCCACATTGCGGATCCCGAACGCAACGATCGCGCCCGCCATCGTCCCGGCGGCGAAGGGCAATTGTAGCGCGTCGGCCGTCACCGGTGTCAGCACCGACACCGCCGCCTTCCCCGCCCCCGCCCGCAGCATCGGCTCGGCGAAGTCGGCCCCGATCACGCGCCCCGCGAACCCGCGCGTCTTCACCAGCGCGGCGCCCACATCGAGCGTGCCGGCACAAATATCGAGGTAGACCCCGTCGGGACGGCGACCGATGTTGAGCGCCGCGATCGCCTTCTTCCGCCACCGCACATCGATCCGGAGCGACAATACCCGATTCAGCAGGTCGTACCGCGGCGCGATCGCCGAGAACATGCGGCGCACATACACGTCCTTCCCCGCCGCGCCCGCGGCGGCCGCTTCGGCTTCGGCGCGTTCCAGATCGATCGTTGGCATAGGGTGAAACCTCACTGGCGCGCCCCAGTGGAGCAAGCGTCCAGCTTCACGAGGCCCCCGCAGGGAAGTAGCTTGGCCTCAGCGCCCGTGCGCCCTCTGATGCCTCAGATCCTCGACCTCGCCAACCTCCCCGACGCGGATGTCGTCGCCCTCGCGCAGCAAGGGCGGGAGGTCGCCTATCGGGAGCTGTTGCGTCGCTACGAGCGCCCCGTGTTCTCCCTCGTGTTCCGCATGGTCCGCGACCGCACCGTCGCCGAGGACCTCGCGCAAGAGACGTTCATCAAGGTCCTGAACCACATCGACAAGTACCGGCCCGAGTTCAAGTTCTCGAGCTGGCTGTTCAAGATCGCCAACAACGTCGCCATCGATCATGTGCGGCGGCGGCAGCTGAACACGATCTCGATGGACGGCTCCCCCAATGCCTCCACGGCGGCCGAGATCGAGGCGAGCTCCTTCGATATCGTCGACCAGAGCGAGTCGGCCCTCGACGAACTCCAATCCCGTGAGCTCGGCACCGCCATCGAGCGCGCCATCGCCTCGCTGCGCCCCGAGTACCGCTCCTGCATCCTCCTCCGGCACGTCGAGGGGCGCTCCTACGAGGAGATCGCCGCCACGCTCGACCTGCCGCTGGGCACCGTCAAGACCTTCATCCACCGCGCCCGCCACCAATTGCGGGATCTGCTCCAGGATGTCCGTGACTAAGCGCCGCCTGCCACTCCGTACACCTACCGAGGCCCCAATGGTGACTGAAACTCCCCTTCGGCCCCAGCCGTACCTCTGCGTGAGCCCCTTATGCTAGAGCGCCATCTCTTTCCCGACGAACTCGAACTCCTCATTGATGGTGAGGAGGGGCCCAGCCTGGCGCCGCTGCGGGCTCATACGGATGAATGTCCCGCGTGCCGCGATCTCTTGGCCGTGGAGCAGGAGCTGGTGGAGCTCCTCGAACATCTGCCCCATACGGCGCCCACGGGCGGGTTCCCCGAGCGCGTGATGTCGCAGGTCCAGGTGTTCGAGCCCTGGCACGTGGCGGCTCGCGATTCGCTGCGCAAGCTGGTGCCGCCGCCGGGTCCTTGGCGGACACTGGCCAGCATCGGAGTGGCCGGCGCGGTCGCCTCGGTCTCGGCCCTCGTCCTCTGGGTAGCCCTCCGCTTCGACATGGCCCTGTACGTCGGCCAGCTGGTGGTGGAACGCGCGCAGGGGGCCCTGATCGCGGGGGTGGGTTCGGTGGTCCGCGCGGCGCTCGGGGAGTCTGCGGCCGCCGCGCTCCAGACCGGCGGCGCGCCCTCGGCCCTGCTGGCGCTGGCCGGGATCGGCTCGGCGCTTCTGGTCGCCACCCTTGGGCTCCGCGGCTTGGTCGCGGTGGCCCGCCGTCGCCGGAGCTGACCGATGCTCCGTCGCGTACTCGCTCTCATGCTCTGCTTGATCGGCTCGGCTGCCTCCGCGCAGGACCGCGACGTGCCGACCACGCTCACGGATCTCCGCGCCGAGCTGCTCGGGCTCACCGTGCCCCCTGCGGCGGCATTCACCCGTGGTGACCGCATCATCGCGGCCACCGAACAGGTCACGGGCCCCATCGCGGTGGTCGGGACCGTCCGCGTCGAAGGCCAGGTCACCGGCGATGTGTTCGCTATCGACGGCGATATCATCGTGCCGGCCGGCGCCGTCATCAACGGCAACGTGGTCGCCATCGGCGGCTCAGTGCGCCTCCAGGGTGGCACCATCACCGGCGAGCGGCGGAGCATCGGTGGCACCCTCGCCCCCACCGCCCCGCTGACCGGCAGTGCGCTCCTGCAGCAGAATGTCTCGCTCACCTTGGGCTGGGCCGCGGTGGTGCTGCTCATCGGCGTGGGCGTGCTCGTGTTCGGCGGACGGACGCTGGACACCGTGGGGCAGGTCGTGGATGAGCAGTTCGGACGGTCCTTCGTCGTTGGCGTGCTCGCCACGCTCGGTGCCGCGCCGGCGCTGGTGCTCGCCTGCATCGGCCTCGCGCTGACCATCATCGGTCTGCTCTTGATCCCGTTCCTCATCGTGGCGTCGGTGCTCGCCGCCACGGGCCTCGTGGCGCTGGGGTTCCTCGCTGCGGCTCGTATCACCGGGTGCTCGTTCCTCGGCGTACGACGCGACACCCCCGGGACTGATCGCTCCGCGGCCGTGAAGTCGCTTCTCGCCGGCGTGCTGTTCTACGCGGTGCTGTGGCTCGCCGTCGCGGTGCTGACACCGTTCCCGACGGCCGCCGCGATCGTCCGCCTCGCCGCGTTCGGCATCACGTGGGCCGCAGTCACCGTGGGCCTCGGCGCGACCATCCTGTCGCGCGGGGGCACGCAGGTGCCATGGGGAGCGCGCACATCGCCCACCCCGCTCGCGGGTCCACCGGCCGCCACGTGGCAGACTCCGACGCCCATCTCCGGCGTCGCGGCGGTGCGTCGTCCCACGGCTGGCACACGGAGCGGCTCCTGATGCGCGCCGCGCTTCGCACCGCAGTGGTGTTCGCGTCCGCGATCGTCCCCTCGCTCCTCGCCGCACAATCGTGGCGCAGCTTCGACGCGGCCCGCCAGGTCACGGACACCGCACCGGTCACCGTGAAAGTGGCGTACTCCGCTGGCCGCGTCATCCTGCGGTCCGACCGCGATGGCGACTTGTTCGACGCCCATCTGCGCTACGACGCCGATCGCTTCGAGCCGCAGTACAGCTACAGCGCGAGTGCGCGTCGGCTCGAGCTTGGCGTCCGCTCCCTCTCGCGCAGCACGCGCTGGTCATCCGACGCAGGCAGTGAACTCACGCTGGCCCTCGCCACCGCCGTACCGTTCGATCTCTCTCTCGACGTTGGGGCCGCCGAATCCGATCTCGACCTGAGCGGCCTGCGCCTGCGCTCGCTCGTCCTCTCGACGGGGGCGTCCGACACGCGCATGCACTTCGACACGCCGAACCCCATCGCGGCCGCGTCCGTGCGCATCGATGCCGGCGCCGCCAATGTCGAGGCCCTGCATCTGGCCAACGCCCGCGCCGAACGCATCTCGGTCAATGTGGGCGTCGGGCGGGTGCTCCTCGACTTCACGGGTGAGTGGACCACCAACACTGCCGTCGATCTCTCCACCGCCCTCGGCGCGGTGGAGTTCGTCGTCCCCGCGAACATCGGGGTGCGCATCGAGACGTCGTCGGCGTTGCAGTCGGTGGACTTCCCTGGGCTGACCAAGCGCGACGGCGCGTGGACGAGCGACAACTACGACACCGCGCCCTTCCGCATCACCATCACGAGCTCGGGCGCGTTCGGACGCCTCGAGTTCCGCCGCACGGGCCGCTAAGGGCCGTCGGGGTACCACGTGAGGGGCGCGCCGCGATCGACGTGCAACGAGGCCGCCGCGCTGCCCCCTCGCACCGCGACTTCCAAGAAGCCGCTCGACCCCGTCAACGCGATGACGTCACCCACCGGGACATCGGCATACGTGCGATGCACCGGGATGGTCAGCGTGCCCACCGCGACGCGTCCGCCCAACCGACCGCCGATGTTCGACATCAGGTTGCCGAAGCGATCGACGGAGAGCACCTGCCCTTCGATCGACCCATCAGCGCGGCGCACCGTGTCGGGCGTGCGGCGGATCACGGGATCGGTCTTGATCACACCGAGCATCGTGAGCACGGCGCCCGCGGCCAACCGCACGGCCGCCGGCGCGAACACATCGCGGCCGTGGAAGGTCGCCGACGCGAATGGCGGGATCGGCAGGGACACGACATCGGCCCCCGCCCCGAGGAGCGCGGGCGATAACACGCCGTTGTCGGGACCGAGCAAGTAGCGACCATCGCGTTCCACCGCGATCGCGGCGCGATGGGTGCCCACGCCCGGATCCACGACCACCACGTGCACCGTGCCCGTGGGGAAACGCCGCCACGCGCGCGCGAGCGCGAGCCGCCCCGCCTCGATGTCCTGCGGTGGGATGTCGTGCGACAGATCCACGATGGTCGCGTCGGGCGCGCCCGAGAGGAGCACGCCTTTCATCTCGCCGACATACCCGTCCGCGGTGCCGAAGTCCGTCAGGAGCGTGATGATGCGTGGCACGAGCGTCCTTAGCGCGCCGCGACCGCGCTCATCGCTTCGGCCACGCGCCCCGCGAGCACCGTCAACTGACGCGCAGCGCTCACCGTGGGATCAGCGGCCACGATCGGCCGCCCATCGTCACCGCCCTCACGCACCGGCGGATACAACGGGATCTCGCCCAGCAACGGCACGCCGAGCTCATCGGCCAAGCGCTTGCCGCCGCCTGAGCCGAAGATCGCGATCGGCTTGCCCGTCTCGGGCGATTCGAAGTACGACATGTTCTCGACGACGCCGAGCACCGGCACACCCACACGCTCGAACATCTTCGCGCCACGCAGCGCGTCGCCCACGGCCACTTCCTGCGGCGTGGTGACGATGATCGCGCCCGCGACGGGCGTGGCCTGCACCAGCGACAGCTGCGCATCGCCCGTGCCCGGCGGCATGTCCACCAACAAGAAGTCGAGCACGCCCCACTCCACATCGCGCAGGAACTGCGTGATGATCTTCATCACGATCGGGCCACGCCAGATCGCCGGCTGATCGCGCTCGATGAGGAA
>JBEIVF010000278.1:0-2310 GCA_040374005.1 Gemmatimonadaceae bacterium
CGCCGGACCCCGCCGATCACGCGAGACGGAGCGGCGACGACCCCGCCTCGACCTGCGCCACCACTTCGGCGCACGTCGTTCCCGACGGCGTGAACGGGTACGCCCCGTGCGACCAGTGCTCGATAGCCTCGCCGACCACGGCGCTGCGCACCCGGTTCGCCTCCGCGCTCAGCTTCCGTCGGCGAAGAATCCAAAATACGACAGCGGGTCAGCGTGTTCCAACAAGGTCGGATCCTCGGCGGCCTTCGCCAACGCCTTGTGCAGATCGGCGGGCAGCGGACTCCGGACATCCTGCATCTTCCCCGTGACCGGATGCTTGAAGCGGAGCCACGCGGCGTGCAGGAAGTGTCGTTGCGGCGGCAGGTCCACCAGCTTCCGTCCGCCACCTCCCCCGTAGGTATCGTCCCCGACCACGGGATGGCCGAGGCTCTGCAGATGCACTCGGATCTGATGCGTGCGCCCCGTATGCAGGTGGCACCGGAGCAGATCGACCGACGCGAAACGGGCCAACCGGATGAAGTCCGTCTTGGCCGACCGCCCGTTGGGCGTGATGCACATCTTGCGACGATCGCGTTGCTCGCGGCCCACCGGCGCGTCCACCGTCACCTTGTCCTCGGTGAGATGCCCCCAGCTGAGTGCGGCATAGCGCCGCGAGATGCGCCGCGCGGCGAGGTCGGCCGACAACACGCGATGCGCGCGGTCCGAGCGCGCGACGATCAGCAAGCCCGACGTCTCCTTATCGAGCCGATGCACGAGGCCCGCCCGCTCGGTGCCGCCGCCCGCCGCGAGCGGCCCGCCGCGCCCCAGCAACGCATTCACCAAGGTGCCCGACCAATTGCCCGGCGCAGGATGCACCACCATGCCGGCGGCCTTATCGACGACGAGCAGATCATCGTCCTCGTACACGACGCGCAGCGCGATCTCCTCGGGCGTCACGTCGCGCCCGGCCGGCGCCGGCACGTCCACCACGATCGTCACGCCCACGTTGGGCTTGAGGGAGGCCTTCTCCTGCACGCCATTCACGAGCACGCGGCCGTTGGCGATCAACGTCGCCGACTGCGTGCGCGACATGCCGAGCCGCCGCGCCACCAACAGGTCGAGCCGCTCGTCATCCTCCGGCGTCACGATCACCGTGTGCACGCCGGGTCCCGCCGGTTCCATCGCCGAGAAGGTGTCGTTCACGCGGAGGGCGACTGGTCAGCAGCGTTGGCTGCTGCCGCAGCCTTGGCGAGCGCGATGTCCTCGCGCCACAGGATGATCGCCAAGAGGATGGCCCCACAGGTCACGCCGATATCAGCCACGTTGAACGTCCAGAAGCGCCAGCCCGCTAAGCCGACATCGATGAAGTCGACCACACCGCGCGCCCAGCGCACGCGATCGACCAAGTTGCCCAGTGCCCCACCGGTGACCAACGCGATGGCCACCACGCGCCACGTATCCCCCCGCGACGTTTCCTTGTACAGATGCCACAACAAGCCGAGCGCGCCCACGGTCAGCACGGTGAAGATCCACCGCGACCACTCGCCCACACTGAGCCCGAACGCCGCCCCACGGTTGTACACCAGGGTGAAGCGCAGCCACTCGCCGAGCACCGCGTGCGACCGCACGTTGGGCGGCGTGAGCGCCTCGACGGCCCAGTACTTCGTCAACACGTCGAGCACGACCCATGGCCCGACGATGGCCCAGAAGAGTGCGCCCTTGCTGGCGCCCTTACTCAAGTTCACCCGCCCCTTCTTCTTGCATCTTCGCCTTGTACGAGAGTCGCGCATGTGGGAGCGCGTCCAAGCGGTCGAACTCGATCCGCTCGCCCGAGACCTCACAGATGCCGAACGTGCGCGGCGACTTGTAGAGTCGGCGCAGCGCTTGATCGATGTGCCACAGGTACCGCCCTTCTTTGCTCGCGAAGAGGAAGGCCTTCTCCCGCTCCATCGCGTCGGTGCCCTGATCCGCCATGTGGAACGAGTGGGTGCTCAGATCGCCGTCGGCACTCTGGATGGTGGGACGCATGGTCTCGTCCCACTGGCCGAGCTGCTTCATCGCGCGGCGACGCTCCTCCATCAAGCGCGCTTCGAAATACTTGAGCTCCTTCTCCGGCCACGGGGCGTCCTTCACCGGCACGCCTTTGACCGTGCGCACGTCGGCGGCCGCCGCCGGCGGCGTGCGGGTCGTTGCGGGCGCCGACTTGGCCGGCGTCTTCTTCTTCGCGGAGGTCATGCGGCTGTCACCTTCGTGAGAGTGATCCGGACCGGGAGTCCATCCAAGTCCGCTGCCACGGCGTCCGGCGCCTCCGCGCCGTCGCCCACCAGGCCG
>JBEIVF010000305.1:0-1799 GCA_040374005.1 Gemmatimonadaceae bacterium
AGGTCGACCGCACCTACGCCGATCTGCGCACCGATCTCAACTTCGCGCTGCGCCCCGAGATCTCGGAGCTGGCCAGTCGGTTCCTCGCCGATCTCACCGATGGCCGGTACGATGAGTTCGAGCTCGATGATCAGTACGAGCTCGTGATCGTCGAGGATGGTCTGCCCAAGCCCGTGATCTCGGGTGGTGAGGAGGATCTCGCCAATCTCGTGCTCCGGCTCGCGATCTCGCAGATGATCGCCGAGCGGGCGGGGCAGTCGTTCTCGCTGTTGATCCTCGACGAGATCTTCGGATCGCTCGACGAAGTGCGACGGCAGAACGTGGTCGAGTTGCTCCGTCGTCTGCACGATCGCTTCGAGCAGGTGATCCTCATCACGCACATCGAGTCGGTACGCGATGGGTGCGACCAAGTGCTCTCGGTGCGGTACGACGCGCAGAGCGGTGCGGCGCGCGTGGTGCGCGGCGAGGACGAGGTGGCGGAGCACGAGGCCCTGCTCGCGTGACCGATACGGCGCTCACGGGGCCGTTCCCCATCGCGGTGGCGGACATCCCCGCGCTCAACCTCGTCTTCAGTGAGGCGTTCACCGAGCGCTACCGGCGCGACGGCATGGTCGGGGTGCGCGTTCCGACGCTCAATCCCGCCATCTGGCGCTTCGCGCTCGAGGACGCCGCCGCGGGCGCGATGCTCTGGCGCGACGCCGAGGGTGCGATCGCCGCGTTCAACGTCGTGCACCGCTCGGGGGTCGAGGGCTGGATGGGACCACTGGCCGTGCGCACGGATCAGCAGACGCGCGGGGTGGGGCACGCGATCGTGCGCGCGGGGATCCAGTGGCTGCAATCCGAGGGCGCGCGCGTGATCGGCTTGGAGACCATGCCGCGCACGGTGGACAACATCGGGTTCTACGCCTCGATGGGTTTCGTCCCTGGGGCGTTGACCATCACCGTCACGCTCGACGCGGCGATCGGCGCCCCCGTCACGCGACTGGGGGCCTTGGGGGCGCAGGAACAGGACGACACGCTCGCCGCGATGCGCGCGCTCACGACCTCCGTGCTGCCGGGCGTGGACTTCACCCGCGAGGTCGAACTCACCCGCGCGCTCGGGGTGGGTGACACCGTGCTCCTCGGCGATGCGGATCAGCTCCGCGGATTCGCCGTGTGTCACGCCGCGCCCTTGGTGGAAGGGCGCATGCGCGAAGAGCTCCGCGTGTTGAAGGTGGTGCTGGCCGACCGCGACGATCTGCGCGACCTCGCCGACACGCTCGCGGCCTACGCGCGCGAGAGTGGCACCCGCCGCGCTGCCGTGCGGGTGCAGACGGCGCAAGGCGCGGTGCTCCCGGCGTTGGTCGCGCACGGGGCGCGGGTACGGTGGACCGATCTGCGCATGACCCTCGCCGGATTCGGCGAATCCGCACCGCGGCACGGCGTGGTGCTCTCCAACTGGGAGATCTAGCGTCTCAGGCCGAACGCTTGACGATGCGATAGATCAGCAGCACGACACCCGCGGTGAGTGCGCCGTGGATCCAGCCGGGCCATTCGAGGGCGGTTCCGATGGCCCACAGCACGAGTAGGCCGATGGCCAAGACGATGCCCTTATCCATTGTGTTGACGCTCCGAGTGGTGGACACTAGCTTTTCCTCGCAGAAGTATGGGCGGAGGGGCAAATTTTTGAGCCGATAAGTCCTTCAATGTGGGCTCCGGTAGCTGTGCCAACGTCATGCCCTGAAGCGGGGAAGGCGAACGTATGGTGTGGGCCTCATCCATTCGACAGGGCTTCAAAACACCCCCTCCGTTCCAGTAGG
>JBEIVF010000259.1:0-2561 GCA_040374005.1 Gemmatimonadaceae bacterium
CCCGCCACCGCCTGCGCCTGCGCGACGCGGACCACCTCGTACACCTCGGCTTGCTCCGCGCTCGCACGGCCCACCACCACCGTGCGCGTGATGTCACTGCAGTACCCCGCATGCACCGCACCGAAGTCGATGAGCAGGAAGTCGTTGGCCCGCACGATGTTGCGCGTCGCCCGCGCGTGCGGGAGCGCCGCGCGACCCCCGGCCGCAACGATGGTTTCGAACGGGAATCCCTCACTGCCCTCATCGCGCAGGGCATGCTCCAGCAGACCCGCGATCTCCAGTTCGCTCTGGCCCGCACGGACCTGCGGCAGGGTGCGATCCAGCGCGCGCGTCGCGATGTCGGCGGCCACGCGGATCAACGCCACTTCACCGGCATCCTTCACGGTGCGCAACGTCTCGACCACGTCGTGCACGGGACGCCACGTCCAACGGCTCCCCTGCTCGAGCAATCGTTGGAAATCGCGGTGCAACACGTGCGCCGATTCGAATCCCATGCGCTCGACGCCCCGCAGCTCGGGCAACACCTGCCACAAGCGCGTCCACAGCGACAACGGCTCGATGATCACGCGTGCCGCACGGCCCACCTCGTCGACCGACTGATCCTTGTAGCGGAAGTCCGTGAGCAACACCACATCATGCTGGCTTACCACGACGATGGCGTTGGATCCGCTGAACCCTGTGAGGTAGCGGATGTTGGGCAGCGAGGTCACGAGCAGCGCATCCACATGCTGCGCCAGTAGGGCGCGCCGGAGCGCCTCCACCCGGGAGGGACGACGGTCCATCATTGATGGATCAGCCGCGCAGACGCGCGACGAGTCCGCGGAGCGCGAGCTCGTACGAGTGGGCCCCGAAGCCCGTGATCACCGCCACCGCGGCCGACGCCAGCATGGAATGGCGACGCTCGGGCTCCCGAGAATAGATGTTCGAGAGGTGCACTTCCACGAACGGCACCGCGATCCCCGTCAACGCATCGCGGACCGCGAGCGACGTGTGCGTGTATGCCGCCGCATTGATGAGCACCCCATCGGCGTGCCCACGGAGCGCCTGGATCGCCTCGACCAACTCGCCTTCGCCGTTGTGCTGACCGAAGGTGAGCGACACATCCAACGTGCGCGCGACAACTAGGAGTCCCGCCTCGATCTCCGCCAGCGTCTGCGTGCCGTAGAGGTGCGGTTCGCGTGTGCCGAGCAGGTTGAGATTCGGGCCGTTGAGCACGGCGATGTTCACGTGCGCATCCGTCCGGACAGCCAGTCCTGGAACTGCGCGTCGTTGCTCCCCGAGTCGAGCGGCGGCGCCTCGGACGACGGGGACGCCGCGGCCGGCGTCGATGGGCGCCTCGCCAGCGTGGCCTGCGGTAACGTGGACGGCGTGATCGATGGGATGAGCACCGTCCGCGTTGGCACGGCACGGCGCGCCGACAGGGCGCCGAACACGCCGCGCGCCGTCGGGCCCTGCTCGGCGGGTGCCGCCACAGCGGCTGGGGTCTCGATGGCCGCCAGCGCTGCGCGCAGTCCGGCGTCGTCCGGTCGAGCCTCGATCAGCTGGCGGTACACCGCGAGCGCCTCGGTCCGGAGCCCTTGACGCAGGTACAGCTGGGCCATGGTCTCCGTGGCGAACGGCGTGGGCTCAGGGGCCTCCCCCCACGACGTCCACTCTAGCGCGTCCGTGGCGTCCACGGCCGCCGACTCGGTGGACGGCAGATCCGAGGGCGTGAGCTCGATGGACGACCTCTCGAGGAGCGGCTCGTCATCGCCGACGACTTCGTGCGTGAGGAGCGCGAACTCCTCGGACGCCAGCTCAGCCTCGAGCATCACCACCGGCTCCGGCGCCACCCCGGCCAACGAGGGAGGGTCCAGCTCGAGCGGCGCTGGCGCGGCCGACACCTCCGGCACCTGGATCAGCGTCACGTGCGCCGCCTGGATGAGCTCGGCGATCTCCTCGTTGCGCGGATCGGCATCGAGCACGCGCTGGTACCAGCCGACCGCCGTCCCGCTGTCGCCCACGAGACGGGCGCTGTCGCCGAGGTGCCGCAGCGCGATGATATTCTCGGGGTCCAGCTCGACGGCGAGCGTGAAGGCGGCACGTGCATCGTCGAGGGAACCGGACTCGAAGAGCGCCTGGCCGTAGACGATCTGCCCCGAGAGGTTGCTGGGGGCCTCCGCGAGATGGCTGCGGCAGAGGTCGATGGCCTCGTCGAGGTCACCCGCCTTGCGGTATTCATTGGCCAGCGGCGCGAAGAACCGACGCGGGTTCTCCTCGTAGCGCTTGCGCAGCTCATCGATTCTGGCCGAAACTCCCAACCCCTGCTCTCCGTGTCAGGTGTGCAGAACGGGGACGATCACGGGGGCAAGTTAGCACGGACCGAAGCCGTCGGTCAATCAGGAAGTCACGGTCGCGCTTGATTTTAGCCCTTCCGACCGGGTACGTTTTGAGGCTCTAGCCCCCACAGACCACGAGGTCGTGCGCGGGCCCGAACCAATGGCAATACTGAGGAGTAACGCGCCGTGATGCAGGGGATGCGGAGCGCCGGGAAGTACATCATGGGGATCTTGTTCGTCGCC
>JBEIVF010000120.1:0-6423 GCA_040374005.1 Gemmatimonadaceae bacterium
CACGGTGCAGAAGTACGGCAACATGAGCGCGGCGACGGTGCCGGTGGCGTTGGTCGAAGCGCTGGAGGCGGGCCGCGTGCAGCCCGGCGCGACCATCTTGATGCCGGCGTTCGGCGGTGGGCTCACGTATTGCTCGCTGCTCGTGAAGTGGGGGCAGCGCGTGACACCGCTGGGCGTGTCGGACCGCGAATTGCCGCCGCTGACCGAGTCGGCGCTCGACATGGTGAACCGCGTGCGCGCTGGGCAGGATCCGCACGGACGCTCGCTCGCGGGCCTGATGGCACCGGTGTTCGCGGAGACGCGCGGCGAGTCCGCATGACGCGCGTGGACCGGCGCACGTTCCTCGGCGCGACGGGTGCGGCGCTGGTGGCGGGGCATGTGGAGTTGGCGGGGGCGGTGGTGCCGAGTACGGTCGGTGCGGCTGGTGCTGTTGGTGCGCCACGCGGGCGGCAGGCGCGGCCGCGGCCGTCGGCCGCGCAACTCGATTGGCAGCGCGACGAGTTCGCGATCTTCGTGCACGTCGGGCCCAACACGTATTCCGACCGTGAGTGGGGCGATGGCCAGGAGTTGCCGTCGTCGTTCGACCCCACGGCATTCGATGCCACGCAGTGGGCGCGGGTCGCCCGCCAGGCCGGCGCGCGCGCGATGGTGCTCACGGCCAAGCATCACGATGGGTTCTGCTTGTGGCCCACGAAGACGACGACGCATTCGGTGAAAGCGTCGCCGTTCCGCGGTGGGCAGGGCGATGTGGTGCGTGAGTTCGTTGACGCCTGCCGCCGTGAGAACCTGCGCGTGGGGTTGTACTTGTCGCCGTGGGATCGCAACTCCCCCGTGTACGGCGACTCGGCGCGCTACAACGACTTGTACTGCGAGCAACTCACGGAGTTGTTGACGCAGTACGGCGACGTCCACGAGGTGTGGCACGACGGCGCCAATGGCGAAGGCCCCAACGGCAAGCAGCAGACCTACGATTGGCCGCGCGTGTGGGCGCTCGTGAAGCAACTGCAGCCCAACGCGGTGATCTTCTCCGATGCGGGGCCCGATGTGCGGTGGATCGGCAACGAGCGCGGCGTGGCGGGCGAGACCAATTGGTCCACCGTGGATCCGCGCATCGTGCCGGTGCCCGGCCTCAGCGGCGACGAGGTGATGCGCTCACTCACGCAGGGGGATCGCACGGGCACCGTGTGGCGGCCGGGCGAGACCGATGTGTCGATCCGGCCCGGCTGGTTCTATCACCCGGCCGAGGACGCGCGGGTGCGGTCGGTGGACAACTTGGTGGAGCTGTTCTTCACCTCGGTGGGGCGCAACTCGAAGTTGTTGCTGAATGTGCCGCCGACGCCGGAGGGGCTGTTCCACGCGACGGATGTGGAGCGGTTGCTCGGGATGCGGGCGCGGTTGGATGCGGTGTTCCAGACCGACTTGGTGCCGCCGGTGCCGCCCGTGGTGCAGGGTAATACGTACACGTGGGACCTGCGCCGCAGCGTGCTGGTGAACGTGGTGGACGTGCGTGAGCGGATCGAGTGGGGACAGAGCGTGGCGCGGTTCACGCTGGAGGCCGAGAACGACGGTGATGGCTGGGGTCCGCTCGCCTCCGGTACCACTATCGGCTATCGCCGGCTCATCAAGGTCAGCGAGCGGCCGATCCGGCGCGTACGTCTGACAGTGCTCGACGCGCTGCACACCGACGTTCCGCTCGAGCTCCATCTTTTCCGTGACCCTTCGGCGTGACCGCTCTTTCTTTTGATGCTGCTGGCGATCTCGCCAAGCGCCTCGACGCCGCGATCGGCCAAGTCATCGTGGGCCAGCACGAGGTGCGCCGCGAGGTGCTCACGTGCGTGTTCGCCGGTGGACACTGCTTGCTGCGCGGTGTGCCGGGGCTGGCCAAGACGCTGCTTATCCGCTCGTTGGCCGATGCGTTCACGCTGACCTTCAGCCGCATCCAGTTCACGCCCGACCTCATGCCCTCCGACATCCTCGGCACCGAGGTGATCGAGGAGGACGTGAGCACGGGCAAGCGACAGATCCGCTTCATCCGTGGGCCGGTGTTCGCCAACATCATCTTGGCCGACGAGATCAACCGCACGCCGCCGCGCACGCAGGCCGCGCTGCTCGAGGCGATGCAGGAGTATCAGGTGACGGTGGGCGGCACGCGCTACGCGTTGGAGCGGCCGTTATTCGTGTTGGCCACCGAGAACCCGATCGAGCAGGAAGGCACGCACCCACTGCCCGAAGCGCAGTTGGACCGGTTCTTGTTCAATGTGGTGATCCAGTATCCGTCGGTCGCGGACGAGCGGCGGATCCTGGCGCAGACGACCACGGGGAGCGATGCCCGCGTGACGCCGGTGGCCACGGGCGCGGAGCTTGAGGGTGCGCGCTTGCTCGTGCGTGAGTTGCCGGCGGCCGACAACGTGGTGGACTACGCCCTGCGCTTGGTGCGCGCCACCAGGCCCGATGACGAGCGTGCGCCGTCGTTGGTGCGCGATTGGGTGCGCTGGGGCGCGGGTCCGCGCGCGGGGCAGGCGTTGTTGCTCGGGGCCAAGGCGGCGGCGCTGTTGGATGGGCGTGCCGTGCCCTCGCTCGACGATGTGCAGCGCGTGGCGTTACCGGTGCTGCGGCACCGCGTGTTGCCGAACTTTCGGGCTGAGGCCGATGGGATCTCGCCGGATCGCCTGATCACCGAACTGCTGACCGCCGTCCGTCCGTAGGATGGCGGCGAGCGCGCTCTCGCCGGCGGTCGTCGCCGCGATCGATGACCTCGCGCTCGCGGCGCGGCTCGTCGTGGAGGGCACGCGCGTGGGCGAGCATCGCTCGCCGTTGCAGGGGTTCAGCACCGAGTTCCGGCAGCACCGCCCGTATCAGCAGGGCGATGACCTCAAGTACCTCGATTGGAAAGCGTACGCACGCACCGATCGCTTGTACACGCGGCAGTTCCGCGAGACGACCAACTTGGCGGCGATGCTGGTGGTGGACACCAGCGCGTCGATGGCGTTCCCCGCTGAGGGCGTGTCGAAGTTCCGGTACGCGTCGATCATCGCGGCGGCGTTGGCGCACGTGCTCACCACGCACGGCGACACGGTGGGATTGCTCTCGAGTGTGGATGATCAGTGGTCGTACCTGCCGCCGCGCGGGGGGCCGCTGCACCGTCGTACGCTCATCAACCAGATCGATCAGTGGACGCCCGCGGGGCAGTTCGATGCGCCGCGCGCCATCGAGCGTGGGGCCGAGCTGCTCAAGCGGCGGGGGGTGATCATCGTGCTGTCGGATCTCTATGAGCACGAAGAGGAGACGCGGCGCGCCCTGCGGCGGGCGCAGCGGCGTGGGCACGATGTCGTCGTGTGGCATGTCATCGCGCCCGAGGAGCGCGCGCTGCCGGTGACGGCGGATCGGACGTTCGTCGATCTGGAGTCCGGTGCCGAGCGCGTGATCGATCCGCGGACCGCGCGCACGGCGTATGCGGCGGCGTTCAGTGCGTTCTTGGAGCGCTGGGCGCGCTCGTCGCAGCAGGACGGGATCGACTACGCGTTGGTGTCCACCGATGAGGCGCCGGATCGCGCGCTCCGGCGGTTGTTGGTGCAGCGCAGTCGGCGCCTGCACGCCGATGTGGTTGACGCGGGGGTGCGCTGATGCGGTGGCTGCTCCCGATGGCGTGGGTGGGTCTGGTGGCGGTCGCGGTGCCGATCCTCGTGCATCTCCTGAGCCGCGACACGGCGGCGCGGTATTTCTTCCCGTCGCTGCGGTTCTTGGACCGCGTGGTGGTGCAGCCGGCGCGGCGCACGCGATTGACGGACCCGTGGTTGTTGCTGGTGCGGTGTGCGATCATCGTGGGGGCGGTCGCGGCCTTGGCGCGGCCGCTGTGGACCACGGCGGCGCGGGAGCGCACGCTGGCGTCGTGGACGGCGCGCGCGGTGATCGTGGATACGAGCGTGAGCATGGCGGCGCGGCGCGTGGGGACGGAGCGGGCGCTCGATGCGGCGCGCGCGCGCGCCGATGTGCTCCTGGACTCCGCGTCCGCCGCGATCCGCATCGAGACGGGGCAGCCGCGTGAGGCGATCATGGGCGCGGCGCGCTGGCTCACGTGGCAAGGTGGGCGCGGCGAGCTCATCCTCGTGACCGACGGACAACGCGGCACCCTGGAGGCGGCTGACGTGGCAGCAGTCCCCGCGACGATCGGTATTCGTATAGACGTGATCGATGGTGTGCTCGACCCCGCGGCGGCGCTGCCCGATCCGCCGTTCCCGGTGCGCGTGCTCGAAAGGAGTGACTCGGTCACTGGTGAGGCGTTCCCGCTCCTCACGCGGGCCCAGAGTGAGCTGGTCCGTCGCATCGAGACCGACCCACTCAGCCGACTGCCGATACAGGTCGTGCGCGTGGTGGGTGACACGCTCGATGTCCTGGCGATGGGTGATGCGTACGATCTCGCCGCCACGCTGCGGGCCACGCAGCGCAGTCTGCAGCCACCACTCGCCGTGTTCGAATCCGATACCGTGCGCATTCCGGCCGCCGTGATGGACACCTGGGAGCGCGCGGCCGAGGAAGCCGTGGTGGCCCGCGACATCGCCCGCGATGAACGGTCGGATGCGCGCTGGGTGTGGGCACTGGTGCTCGTGTTGCTCGCGGCGGAAGCCGTGATGCGCCGACGGTTGGCGGCGGTGGTGGAGGCGCCCTGATGGCACCGGCCCTGCTCACGCGGACGATCGCGGCGCTCCAAGCCCGTCGCGCCACGCACGCCATGATCGAAGGCGCGACGCTGGGGCTCGCCGTGGCCGGCGGCGCGGCGGTGGTGTTGGTGGCGTGGCAGACCGCCGTGACGGTGATCCTGCTGGTGTCGGTGCTGCTGACCGTCGCGGGTGCGGCATGGCGGCGGCACCAGCGTGCCGAGAGTATGATCGCCGCCGCGATGCGGATCGAGGCCGCGGACCCCAGCGCGCAGAATGTCGTGCGCACGGCCGTGGAGTTGTCGGTCGCGCCCGCACGCACGTCCGACACGGTGCGCACGCGCGTGCTCGCCGACGCGGAGCGGGTGGTGCAGCGCATTGACGTCACCCGCATGGTCCCGCTGCGGCGTGTGCTCGCGCAGGCCGCCGTGGTCGCCGTGCTGTGGACGCTCACACTCGTGAGTTCGCCCACGGTGGCGCCGGCCTTCTCGGCGGTTTCACGCGCCGCGTCGGTGCCATTGCGCAGTGTGGCGATCCACATCGCACCACCGGCCTATCTCGATGCCGACGAGCGCACCGAGCGTGACCCCTCGCGGATCACGGTGCGAGCGGGGAGTGCGTTACGGCTGACCGTGCGCGCGGGGGCCGCGCGCGTGGTCGTGGCGCGCACGGCGCGCACCGATACGCTGGTCCCCGCCGCTGATGGGGCGGTGACACTCGAGTGGCGCGCCGAGACGGACGATGCGCTCGTGCTGGTCGCGCTCGACTCCGCGGATGCCCTGCTCGAGCAACGTCTCATCGGCATCAGCGTGGTGCCGGATCTCGCGCCGCGCGTGCGCGTCACGGCGCCGGGTGCTGATCTGCTGATCCCGAATGGCGACCGCCGTCTCGCATTGACCGTGCGCGCCGAGGACGATGTGGCGCTGGCGTCCCTGCGCGTGCGGTTCACCACAGTGCGCGGCAACGGCGAGCAGTTCTCGTTCAGCGAGGGCGACGTCCCGCTCGCGATCACGCGGCGGTCACGCACCGACTGGCAGGCCACCGGTGAGCTGCGGCTCGACACGTTGTCGCTCGAACCCGGTGATGTGGTGGTCTATCGCGCGATCGCGACGGACCAGCGCCCCGGCACGGCCCCGACGGAGTCGGACACGTGGATCGTCGAGGTCACCGCACCGGGGGCCGTGGCCGCCGAGGGCTTTGCCGCCGACGAGGATCAAGACCGGTATGCGCTCAGTCAGCAGATGGTCATCATCAAGACCGAGCGGCTGTTGGCGCAGCGGAGCAGTCTGTCGCCTGATGCGTTCACGCGCGCCGCGCTGACGCTGGCCGCTGAGCAACGGTCGGTGCGGGCGGAGTTCGTGTTCATGATGGGCGGCGAGCTCGGCGAAGAGGACAACACGGGCGCTGGGCATCTGCACGTGGACGAGTCGGCCGAAGCCGAGGCCGAGGACGACATCTATGCGGGACGTCTCGCCAATCAGGGACGCTTGGAGCTGACCCGCGCGGTGCGCTCCATGAGTCTGGCCGCCACGCGACTCAACGACATGGCGCTCGCCGACGCGTTGGTGGAGGAGAAGCGGGCCCTCACCTACATCGAGCGCGCGTTAGCGCGCTCGAGATTCATTTTGCGGGCCCTCACGCAGCGGGAGCGCATCGACTTGTCGCGCCGCTTGTCGGGCACGTTGACGGCGGTGCGTCCGGACCTGCGCGCGGTGCGCGAGCCCGAGCTGAGCACGCGCGTGCAGGTGCTCCGCCGCGCGATCGCGGA
>JBEIVF010000248.1:0-2711 GCA_040374005.1 Gemmatimonadaceae bacterium
AGGATATCGCCTGGCTTAACGTGCGCGCCGATGCGCACGATGCCGCGCTCGTCGAGGTCCACCAACGACTCATCAGAGACGTTGGGGATCTCTCGCGTGATCTCTTCCCGGCCGCGCTTGGTGTCGCGGACATGGAGTTCGAGCTCCTGGATGTGGACCGACGAATACACGTCGTCCTTCACCAAGCGCTCCGAGAGCACGATGGCGTCTTCGAAGTTGTAACCGTACCACGGCATGAAGGCGACCGTGACGTTGGCGCCGAGCGCCAACTGGCCGTGCTCCGTGGCCGCACCGTCAGCCAGCACGTCGCCCTGCTTGACCTTCTGGCCGAGCGTGACGATGGGGCGCTGGTTGATGGCGGTGTCCTGATTGGTACGCCAGTACTTCTTGATCTTGTAGCGATCCTGCTGGGTGAGCCGCGCGAGCGGCAGCCCTTCAGAGTCCTTGCCGCGACGCTGGCCGGCGTCGACGATGATCTCGTCGGCCGTCACCCGCGACACGACACCATCGCGCTTGGCGATGACGATCGCACCGGAGTCACGCGCCACCACTTCCTCGAGACCCGTGCCGACGACCGGCGTCTTGGGGTTGAGGAGCGGTACCGCCTGCCGCTGCATGTTCGAGCCCATCAACGCGCGGTTGGCGTCGTCGTGCTCAAGGAACGGGATCAAGGCCGCGGCGATGGAGACGAGCTGCTCCGGCGACACGTCCATGTAGTCAATACGGTCCGGCGCCACGAGCGGGAAGTCACCCTTGTCGCGGCAGAGGACATAGTTATCAACGAACGTCCCATCGGCATTCAACTTGGCGTTGGCCTGCGCGATGGTCGCGTGTTCTTCCTTGTTGGCATCGAGCCACGCCAACTCCTTGGTCACCTTCCCGTTCTTGACGATCCGGTACGGTGTTTCCACGAAGCCGAGGTCGTTCACCTGCGCGAAGCAGGCGAGCGACGTGATCAGACCGATGTTCGGTCCTTCCGGCGTCTCGATGGGGCACATGCGCCCGTACTGCGAATAGTGCACGTCGCGGACTTCGAAGCCGGCGCGCTCGCGCGTCAGGCCGCCCGGTCCGAGCGCCGACAGACGACGCTTGTGCGTCAACTCGGCGAGCGGATTGGTCTGGTCCATGAACTGCGACAACTGCGACGAGCCGAAGAAGGCCTGGATGACGGCCGACACGGTGCGGGCATTGACCAGGTCGTCGAGCGAGATCTTGTCGACGTCCTGCGTGATGCTCATGCGCTCCTTGACCAAGCGCGCCATGCGCGACAAGCCCACGGAGAACTGATTGGCGATGAGCTCGCCCACCGAGCGGATACGACGATTGCCCAAATGGTCGATGTCGTCGGTGCCGCCGCGACCTTCGTGGAGTTCCACGAGGTAGCGCACGATGGCGACGAAGTCTTCCTTGGTCAGGACCGTGACATCCGCCGGCGTGTTGAGATTGAGGCGCTGGTTGACCTTGTACCGGCCGACGCGCCCCAAGTCGTAGCGCTTGGGCGAGAAGAACAACCGCTCGATGGCCTGCTTCGCCGTCTCCTTGTTGGGCGCATCGCCCGGGCGGAGGAGCGAGTAGATCTGCTCGAGGGCCTTGCCTTCACCAGCTGCCGCATCCGTGGCCCACCCCTTCTTGAGGCGCTCCTTCTCCTCGATGTGCATCGGATCCGTGGGATCCTTCAGCAGGGTGTTGCGGATGAGCTGCGACTCGACGCGGCCCGAGGCCACGAAGACCGGCGCCTTGATGACGTTGGCCTTGCGGAGCTTCTTGAGCAGCGAGTCCGTGAGGGACTGATCCTTCTCCGCGATGATCTCGCCGGTCTCGGGCTCGACGACATCGTCGGCGAGCACGCGACGCACCGGGCGCTCACCGCGCTCGATCGCGTCGATCTCGTCACGCAGATCGACCGTCATCCACGAGGCGAACACCTTGACCAGCTTGATGCCCTGCCGACGGAGGCGGTTGAACACCTCTTCCGTCAGCTCGTCGCCTTCCTTGACCAGCACCGGATTCTCGGCGCGCTCACGCTCGGCCCGGACCTTCTTGGTCTTGGCCTTGGGCGCTTCGGGATCAGGCGCTTCGCCCGGCAATTCGATGTCCTCGGCGATGATGGCGCCGAGGAGTTCACGCAATTCAGCACGTCCTTCACGCTTCTTCGTGAGATCGAGCTCACGAATCGCGAAGAAGAGACGGAGGACGTCGGAGTTGGACCCGTAGCCGAAGGCGCGGAGGAGCGCCGAGGCCGGGAACTTCTTCTTCTTGTCGATATGGACGTAGATGACGTCGTGGATATCGACCGTGAACTCGACCCACGACCCGCGGAACGGGATGATGCGGGCCGAGATGAGGCGCTGTCCGTTCGGGTGGGTGGCTTCTTCGAAGACCACGCCCGGGGAGCGGTGCAACTGCGAGACGATGACGCGCTCGGCGCCATTGATCACGAAGGTGCCGAGGGGGGTCAGGATCGGCAGTTCGCCGAGGAAGACCTCCTTCTCGATGATGTTGCGCGGCCGCTTGGTCCCGTTCACATCCTCATTGATGATGAGGCGGAGCGTGGCCTTGAGCGGCGAGCTATAGGTCATGTCGCGCTCGATGCACTCCTCAACGGAGTAGCGCGGCTCGCCCAGCGTATAGCGGACGAACTCGAGCGAGAAGTTCTCATGCACGTCGGCGATGGGGAACAGGTCCTTGAAGACCCGTTCGAGCCCTACATC
>JBEIVF010000052.1:0-10415 GCA_040374005.1 Gemmatimonadaceae bacterium
CGCTAACTCAGCGCGCTCCTGCGGTATTCAGGTTCCCTAGCGCCCCCTCGTGCCTCTCGTGCTACTCGTGCTTCTCGGCCTTCTCAACAGCGTGCTTCTCCTTCACCTACGCAATCGCGATCTCTAGCTGCGTCCGGATCTGCGCCACCCCCTCGCGGTAGGACCGGACTGTGAGCGCATCCGGGCCGCCACGACCCGCCCCGAGGATCAACCCCGTGGCCACGTCGCTGATGAGCCGGAACTGGGACTTCAAAAGCCCCTGCCTCCCCGGCCCATCGAGTTGCGGTCCCACCACCTAGCGGAGCTCGCCGGTCATCGTCTCGGGGTCGAGCAACGCGTCCAACTGGTCCTGCTGGAGCAGCTTCATCTCGAGCACGAGCTCGTACACGCCGCGCCCCGACGTCAGCGCCTGCTGCGCGACGTCCGTCGCCCGCTCGTATCCGAGGGCGGGGACGAGGGCCGTGATCAGGCCGATCGAGTTGAGCACCTGGGCCCGCATCTTCTCCTCGTTCGCGGTGATCCCCACCACGCACTTGTCGCGGAGGATCCGGCACGCCGCCGTGAGGCCCGTGATGGAGCGGAGCAACCGGAACGCGATCAGCGGCTCGAACACATTGAGCTGCAACTGCCCGCCCTCGGCCGCGATCGACACGGTGACGTCGCCCCCGATCACATCGAAGCACACCTGGTTCACGGCCTCGGGGATCACCGGGTTCACCTTGCCCGGCATGATGCTCGAGCCGGGCTGCATCGGCGGCAGGTTGATCTCATCGAGCCCCGCGCGCGGGCCGGAGCTGAGCAAGCGGAGGTCGTTGCAGCTCTTCGACAGCTTCACGGCACAGCGCTTGAGCACGCCCGAGAGTTGCACGAAGGCGCCCGTGTCGGCCGTCGCTTCCACCAAGTCCGGCGCGGTGATCAGGTCGAGCCCGCTGATCTCGCTCAAGTGCTTGCGCACGCACTCGGCGTAGCCCGGCGGCGACGCGATGCGCGTGCCGATCGCCGTGGCGCCCAGCGAGATCTCCTTCATCAACTGCTGCGCTTCGCTCAAGCGGTCCACATCCTCGAGCATCGTGACGCCGAAGGCGCGGAACTCCTGCCCCAACGTCATCGGGACCGCGTCCTGCAACTGGGTGCGGCCCATCTTGAGCATCTTCTTGAATTCGGTCCCCTTGGCGAGGAACGACTCCGCCAGCGCGCGCATCGCCGCCTTGAGATCCTCCGTCGTCGCATGCAACGCGAGCCGCAACGCCGTCGGGTATACGTCGTTGGTGGACTGCGACAGGTTGACGTGCGAGTTGGGCGAGAGACGCTCATAGTCGCCGCGCGCCGCCCCCATCAACTCGAGCGCGCGGTTGGCGACGACCTCGTTGATGTTCATGTTGGTCGACGTGCCCGCCCCACCCTGGATCATGTCCACGCGGAAGTGATCGTGGTGCATGCCCTGCCGGATCTCGCGGCACGCCGCGATGATCGCATCGGCGCGCTCCGCGTCGAGGATGCCGAGCTCCTTGTTCGCTTGGGCCGCGGCTTCCTTCACCGCGGCGAGCGACCGCACGAAGGCCGGGAACTCGTCCAGCGTCACGCCGGTGATCGGGAAGTTCTCGATGGCGCGCAGCGTCTGGATGCCATACAGCGCCTCGGCGGGCACATCGCGCTCGCCGAGCAGGTCGTGCTCACGGCGCGTCACGCCGGCGAGGGCGAAGGACGAGAACGCCTCCTTGCCCGCGAGCGCCGCGTTGGTGCGCTTGATGCGCTGATTGATGATCTTGGCGGCGCGCGCCAGCAGGGCGGCGTACAGTGCCGGCTGATCCTTGAGCAACTTCTGGAGCGGCTTCTTCTTGAAGTAGATGAACTCCGTCGGCTGCATGGCCCGCGACGACGTACCGTGGCGGCCGTCCTCGAGGAGCAGGCCCTCGCCCACGACCTCACCCGGTCCGAGGGCGGTGATCTGGACGTTCACGCCGGCATTGGCGTGCTCGATGGCGATGCCGCCGCTGACGATGACGCCGAAGATCTCGCGCTCCTCGCCTTCGCGGAACAGGATCTCGTCGGTGGGCACCACCCGCGTCTCTGCGGTGCGGTTGAGGTGCCAAAGGAGCGTGTCAGGGAGCCCCGCAAAGAACGGGTGATTGCGGAGGGCGTCGGGAGCGATCGTGGAAGCCATCGGTTGGGCCGAACCAGGGGAAAGGTCGGAAGCAAGAGCAGGTGACGGAAAGATGTCACCAGGTGAGTATACGACGATCCAGCAGGGCTCAGGGTCGCACCGACCGGGTGCGATAACTGGGTCCGCGACGTATTATCGGCGGCAACCTCTGCAACGAGTTGAGTGATCGCATGGAACAGTCCCGTCGTGATTTCCTGGGTGCCGCCGCGGCTGCCGCGGCCGGAGTCGCCCTGGCCCCCGCCCTGCCGCTGACCGAGGCCACCGCCGCCGCCGCGCCGATCGCCGGCCGGGCCGGACCGGTCGTCGTGGCATCGGCCAACGGCCTTCGGGGGGTGAAGGTCGCCTACGACCAGATCGTGGCGGGGGGCGACACCCTCGACGCCATCATCGCCGGGGTCAACATCCAAGAACTCGACCCCAGCGACCAGTCGGTGGGACTCGGCGGGCTCCCCAACGAGGACGGGGTGGTCCAGCTCGACGCGAGCTGCATGCACGGACCGACCAAGCGGGCGGGCGCCGTGGCCTGTTTGGAGGAGATCGCGACCCCGTCGCTGGTGGCGAAAGCGGTGATGGACCACACCGACCACATCTTGCTCGTGGGGTCCGACGCCAAGCGCTTCGCGCTCAAGATGGGCTTCACCACCCAGAATCTGCTGACCGAACAGAGTCGGCAGGCCTGGATCCGCTGGCGTGGTCGGCTCAACGGCGGCGACGCGTGGCTCGACCGGCGCGATGAGGAGGAGGTCCGGTTCCACACCGGCACCATCAACATGAATGCGGTGGACGCCAACGGGGATATCAGCTCGGTGACGACGACGAGCGGGATGTCGTGGAAGATCCCGGGCCGGGTGGGTGACTCGCCGATCATCGGGGCCGGGCAGTACTGCGACAACACCGTCGGCGCGGCGGGCTCCACGGGCCGCGGCGAGGCGAACATCAAGGTGTGCGGGGCGTTCCTCGCCGTGGAGTTCATGCGGCAGGGGATGTCGCCCGAGCAAGCGCTCCTCAAGGTGTGCGAGCGCGTGATCGCGATGACCGAGCCGCGGTTGCTCGGCGCCAATGGGCGGCCGCTGTTCGACCTGCAGTTCTATGCGGTGGCCAAGGACGGCCGTTTCGCCGGCGTCAGCGCGTTCGAGGGGGCCTCGTACGCGGTGTGCGATGCGCAGGGCCCACGCACGGTGAAGTGTGCGTACCTGTACAAGGCCTCGGAGCGGCCGCGACAGCCGTAGCGGAGTTTGTTCGCGCTGGGGGCACCGCTAGATTTATCGGTTCAGTCTGCATTCTCGGTAGGTCCCACATGGCGCGCTGCATCGCGGTGCGCTCTTCGTCGTTTCTTCGGATGACCAACCCCACCACAGAGCGCCCGGACCGGGACTACGAGCCGTACGATCCGACGCGCGTCGAGAGCACCTGGCGCCAGCGCTGGGTGGATCGCGGCACGAACCACGTCGACGTCGCTGCGGCCACTCGTCCGTACTTCCAGCTGATGATGTTCCCGTACCCGTCAGCCGAGGGGCTGCACGTGGGGAATCTCTATGCCTTCACTGGCAATGATATCCACGGGCGCTTCCACCGGCTCCAAGGGTTCGACGTGCTGGAGCCGTTGGGGTACGACGCGTTCGGCATCCATTCCGAGAATTTCGCGCTCAAGATGGGGATGCATCCCGGGACGCTGATCCCGCGGAACATCGCCAACTTCCGGCGGCAGTTGGACCGTGCCGGCCTGATGATCGACTGGCGGCACGAGGTCGACACCACCGATCCGCAGTACTACAAGTGGACGCAGTGGCTGTTCCTGCAGCTCTACAAGCGCGGCTTGGCGTACCGGAAGGCGGCGGCCGTCAACTGGTGTCCGAGCTGCAAGACGGTGTTGGCCAACGAGCAGGTGGAAGGGGGCGCCTGCGAGCGGTGCGGCACCGTGGTGGAGCAGCGCAACTTGGAGCAGTGGTTCTTCAAGATCAGCGAGTACTCGGCGCCGTTGTTGGCCGATCTCGATGTGATCGACTGGTCCGAGAGCACCAAGACCGCGCAGCGGCATTGGATCGGCAAGTCAGAGGGCGCACACGTCACGTTCACGGTGGCTGATGTGGCCGGCGCGTCGATCACGGTGTTCACCACGCGTCCCGACACGATCTACGGCGCGACCTTCTTGGTAGTGGCGCCCGAGCATCCGGTGTTGGCGACGATCGTGCCGGCGTCGCATCGCGCGGCGGTGGACGAGTATCAAGCCTGCTCGGCTAAGCAGGACCTGACCAGCCGCAAGACGACGAAGGAGAAGTCGGGCGTGTTCACGGGGGCGTACGCGCTCAACCCGGCGACGGGCGAGCGGGTGCAGATCTGGACGGCCGACTACGTGTTGATGGAGTACGGCACGGGCGCGATCATGGCCGTGCCGGGGCACGACGAGCGCGACTTCGAGTTCGCGACGGTGTTCGGCTTGCCGATCACGCGCGTGGTGGCGGGGCCCGATGATGCGGCCGACACGCCGTTGTCCGAGGCGTTCGTCGACAACGATCACGGGCGCTTAGTGAACAGCGGGGCCTTCAACGGCCTCACGGTGGCTGCGTCCAAGTCGAAGATCACCGCGTGGTTGGCGGAGCGTGGCCGCGCGCAAGCGGTGACCAACTACCGCCTGCACGACTGGTGCGTGTCGCGTCAGCGCTATTGGGGTCCGCCGATCCCGATCATCTACTGCGACGCATGTGGTCCGCAGCCGGTGCCGGAAGATCAGCTGCCCGTGGTGTTGCCGCATATCGACGACTTCAAGCCGGACGATAGCGGCATTTCGCCGTTGGCGCGGCACAAGGAGTGGTACGAGACCACGTGTCCGGCGTGTGGGAAGGCGGCGCGGCGTGAGACGGATGTGTCCGACACCTTCCTCGATTCGGCGTGGTACTTCTTGCGCTATCCGAGCGTGGGGCGCAGCGATGTGCCGTTCGACGCCGAGCTGACCAAGCGCTGGTTGCCGGTGGACAGCTACATCGGCGGCAATGAGCACGCGGTGTTGCACTTGCTGTACTGCCGGTTCATCACGCGCGTGTTGTTCGATGCGCAGTTGATCCCGTTCACGTCGCCGTTCAAGAAGTTCCGCGCGCACGGCATGATCATCCGCGACGGCGCGAAGATGTCGAAGAGCCGCGGCAATGTGGTGAACCCCGACGAGTACTTCACGCAGTGGGGCGCGGACGCGTTCCGGATGTACCTGATGTTCATCGGCCCGTTCGAAGAGGGTGGCGATTTCCGCGACTCGGGCATCAGTGGCGTGAAGCGCTTCCTCGATCGGTTGTGGGCGTCGGTGATGACGATGCGCACCGACGACGCGCCGGACGCCGATGTGCTGCGCAAGTTGCAGCTGACCATCAAGAAGGTCGGCGAGGACATTCCCAAGCTCAGCTACAACACCGCCATCGCCGCGATGATGGAGTACATGAACGTGCTGCGGCGCGCCGAGCGGGTGCCGCATCGGGCGGAGGTCGAGCCACTCGTGCAGTTGGTGGCGCCGTTCGCGCCGCACGTGGCGGAGGAACTGTGGGAGCGCATGGGCCACACCAAGAGCGTGTTCGACTCGGGCTGGCCGACCTTCGATGCGTCGGCGGCGGCGACCGAGACCATCGAGTTGGCGGTGCAGGTGAACGGCAAGACGCGAGGCGTGGTGCAGGTGGCGCCGGATGCCACGCAGGACGACGCCTATGCGGCGGCGATGGCCGAGCCGTCGATCGCGAAGTTCGTGACGGGCGCGCCGAAGAAGGTGATCTTGGTGAAGGGTCGGTTGATCTCGATCGTGGTGTGAGCGGCCGCTAGATCATCCCGCTCGCTGATGATGGCGCGGCGCATCAGGTGCGGATCGCGCCGATGTGATCAGCGTGATCCGCACCCGATGACGTTACTTGCCCATCCCTTCATCGATGCTGTACTTGCCCGGCCCCGCGATCAGCACCGCGAGGAAGCCCGCGAGGAAGATGAACGGCAACTCGCCGCTGCGGTCCCCGGAGAGCGCAAAGCCGTGCCCGACGGCGAAGGCCGTCGCCATCGTGATGGCGGAGAGCCCGGCCGCCCAGCGTGAGCCGAGGCCGATGACCAAGAAGATCGGCGCGATGGCTTCGCCGACGACGGCGAGCGCGAGCGAGAGCGTTGGGGGGAGCCCCATCACGCTCATGAACTGCGGGCTGTCGCTGAGCAGGTTGGAGAACTTCCCCGTGCCGTGCAGGAGGAGCATCGACGCACCGATCCACACGCGGAGCAGCAGGAGCGCGAGGTCGGTGTTGGCGGGGAGGAAGGACATACGGAACAGCGAAGCGCGGCCGGCCATGGGATTACCTCGGAAGACGGTGAGGGCTCGGCGAGCCCGCTATCACTCCTAAATATAACTCAGTGCTGTGGTAAGTTCACGTGGCAGTGACCGGGGCTGGTTCCGCGAGTGATATCGCGGCGTTACCTCTCCTCCATGCGAAACGTTCTGTCGGGCCGTCCGTGGGTGCTCGCCGCCCTGCTTCTTGCTGCGCCAGCCGCTGCCCAGTCCGCCCTTCCGGTCGCCCCCACCGCCGCCGCCGCCGGCTTCTCCGCCGCCCGCCTCGCGCGCATCGACTCGCTGGTGAACGAGTCCATCGCTGCCGGTACGATCCCTGGCGCGGTGGTCTTCGTCTCGCGCGGTGGCCAAGTGGTGCTCCACAAGGCCTACGGGGTGCGTGATGCGGGCACGCGCGTGCCGATGCAGCCCAACGACATCTTCCGCATCGCTTCGCAGTCCAAGGCGATCACCGCGCTCGCGGTGATGATGCTGTGGGAAGAAGGACGTTTCCAGCTCGATGATCCCATGTCGCGTTACCTCCCTGAGTTCGCGCGGCCGCGGGTGCTCAAGACGTTCAACCGCGCTGACTCCACGTACGAGGCCGAGCCGGCGGGCCGCGAGATCACGATCCGCCAACTGCTCACGCACACCAGCGGCCTCGACTACGCCGGCATCGGCAGCGAGAACTTCCGCGCCATCTACGCCAAGGCCGGCATTCCCAGTGGCATCGGCAACAACACCAACACCATCGGCGAGACGATGCGGGCGTTGGGCGCACTTCCGTTGCGGAGTCGTCCCGGTGAGGCCTACTCCTACAGCCTCTCGTTCGATGTGCTTGGCTACTTCGTCGAGGTCATGTCGGGCATGCCGTTCGACCAGTTCCTCCGCACGCGCATCTTCGATCCGCTGGGCATGCGCGACACGTGGTTCTACTTACCGGCGGACAAGCACGACCGCCTGGTGACGTTGCACGATGGACAGAGCGGCAAGGCGGAGCCCGTGCGTGGCACCGTGAACGATGGTGTGAATCCGGACTATCCGAAGCTGGCGGGCACGTACTTCTCCGGCGGCGCGGGACTGTCGTCGACGGCCGAGAACTACGCGCGCTTCTTGCAACTGTTCTTGAACAAGGGCGAGTTCAACGGTGTCCGGCTGTTGTCGCCGAAGACGGTGGACCTGATGCTCACGGAGCAGTTGCCGACGCTGCCCACGGAAGTCGGGCTAGGCTTCGGACTCGAAACACCAGCCAACGATCATCTCTCGCCGCGCGCGGTGGGAGCGTTCAACTGGGGCGGTGCGTTCGCCACCACGTACTGGGCCGATCCCGCGTCAGGGCTGGTGGCGCAGATCTACACGAACATGATGCGGCCGAGCGGGCCGAACTTGGCGGCGCGGTTCAACACGTTGGTGTACGCAGCGATGGTACGGTAGGGGCCACCCCCTACCGCCGCACCTCCGGCCGCCCACCCGGATGCCACGTCGGCTTCTCGCCATCAGCGAGCAGCCGCACCGCCTTCGCGGAGGCGCTGATCACCGCCGCCATATGCGCCACGTTCACGATGCCCGCTTCGTCCTTAGGGTTGTGATACGGCGTCACGGTGTTGAACGACGAGATGGTGTGCGCCGGGATGCCGATGCGCGCGAATGCGGCGTTGTCGCTGCGCGTGAAGAAGCTCTGCCCCGGCCGCGGATCGGGCATCAGCGGGATGCCGTTGTCGGCGAGCAGATCACCGAGCGTGGAGCGCTCGTAGCCGGTGAACCACGCACGGCCGAAGCCGCCGGCGATGGAGTCGGTGTGCGCGATCATCTCGATGTTGAGATCGACCACGGTGTTCTCCAGCGGGAGCGCCGGGTGCTGCAGGTACCAGCGCGTCCCGATCCCACCGACCTCCTCGCCGGTGATGGACATGAACACGATGGTGCGCTTCGGGCGCGGTCCACTCTGCAACGCACGCGCGATCTCCAACAGCGCGACGTTCCCCGACGCGTCGTCATCGGCGCCGTTGTTGATCGAATCCCCGTCGATCGCGCGGCCGATGCCGATGTGATCGTAATGCGCCGTGACGAGCACGACCTCATCGCGAAGGACGGGATCCGTGCCGCGGATCACGCCGATGATGTTCTGCGTGCGGAGCTGCTGTTCGGGCGGCAACGCATTCCACGCCGCCCACGACTCCACTGGTGCAGGACGCGCGCGAACCGGTGCGCCGCTCGCCGCGGCCGGCGCGGCGGCCACACGGAGGGGAATGTGCTGACGGTATGTCCCCGAATCGCCTGCGGGCGCGAGGCCTACCGCGCGATACTCCTGCTCCAGCCACCGCGCCGCGCGCTCCATGCCCGGCGACCCCGTCTGCCGCCCTTCCATGCTGTCGGCGGCAACGATGTTGATGGCGCGCCGTACGCGCGCGGTGTCAATGCGATCCACCCACTTCGCCGCGTCACTGGTGCTCGCCGCGGCCGCCGTCCGGGGCTGCGCCTCGGCCACCACGGCCAACCACGCGCGTGACGGGCTCACCGCCAATCGCGAGATGCGGGCCACGTGCGCGAAGCCGAAATCGGCGACCTCGCGCCACGCGTCGCGGCCCGTGCCAGCGCCGCGGGTCCACTGCATCAGCTTCGTGTTCTGCCCCGTGAGGAGCGTCGTGCTATCCAGCCACGCCACATCCTCCGTGCCCTCAGGTAACGCGACGAGCGTATCGATGCGATTGGTATGTACGTCGAGTCGCATCACGCGCCAGGGCTGCGCGCCCTTCTGCACGAAGCTCACGAAACGGGTGCCCGGAATGCGATGCAACGAGCGGCCGATGTTGCTGGCTAGCTGCACACTGCCGGCGCGCCCGGTGCGGCTCACGTGCAACGTGGCCGGGCTGCCGAGCACGAAGGTCACCCAGGTGGAGTCGTCGGGCTGTGCGAAGTAGCCCACGGGCTTGAGATCGGGAATGATCACGGTCGGCGCGCCGTTGCCGAGTGGCAAACGCCAGAGGCGCTGGGTGGAGTCGGCCTCCACGCGGATCACCGCGAGGCCGCCGGTGTCGCCGAGGATGGGGGCCGCGGAGTACTCGCTCTCGGGCGTGGTGCGACGCACGGGGCGTGTGAGCCCGGTCGAGAGATCGAGGCGATAGATGTCGGTGTGCCCGTCGCCCAGATTGGCCGTGTAGTACACCGCGCGGCTGTTGGGCGTGAACACGGGCTGATTGTCGTAGCCGGCGCGTCGCGTGGCGTTGAACGGCGCCCCCGCGCGCACGGTGTCCCCGCGCATCGTCAAAGGCACCAGATACACCTCGGCGTCAGCCGATGCGACGGAGGTGCGCGGCACGCCAGGCTGGGCGTGGGCGCTGAGGGCGACGGTGGCCGAGAGGAGCGCGGCGAGGGGCAGACGCATGAGCGGAGTGGCGGTGGGAGGAGCGCACGGGACGGGCTCGCCTCCAAGTTGACGGTCCCCTGAGCCCCACACAACTCCCCGGCGTCGCGGCGGCCCTTTCGTGGCGGAGGCCCCGCACGCACTTTGTAGGGCAGAACCGCAACCCAGTGGGGCATCCGTTGATCCAGAGCTCTCCCAAATCGCAGACCGAGTACGACGTGATCGTCGTCGGCTCCGGTGCCGGTGGTGGCATGGCCGCTTACCAGTTGGCCGTGGCCGGCCTCAAGGTCCTCGTCCTCGAAGCGGGGCGCAGTTACGACCCGGTGCGCGAGACGCCGATGTTCAAGCTGCCGCGTGACGCGCCATTGCGTGGCGCCGGCTCGCGCGAAAAGCCCTTCGGCTTCTTTGACGCCACGGTGGACGGCGGTTGGGAAGTGCCGGGTGAGCCCTACACCAATGCGCCGGGCACCGACTTTCGGTGGTGGCGCTCGCGCATGATGGGCGGGCGCACCAACCATTGGGGTCGGATCTCGCTGCGGATGGGTGAATACGACTTCAAGCCCAAGACGCGCGATGGCTTGGGCGCCGACTGGCCGATGACG
>JBEIVF010000162.1:0-4625 GCA_040374005.1 Gemmatimonadaceae bacterium
ACGAAGACCACGCCGCCACCCGCGCCGTTGTTGTAGGCCGTGCGGATCGAGTAGGTGCGGGAGGTGTTGTCGCCCGCCGAGAGGACGAACTGGCCGATGCGCACGCCGCCGGTCGGAACCGCAGCGAATCCGGCGCCGCCCGAGGGCGAGTTGCCGACGCGGCCCTGATTTTGCGGCGGGGACGAGTTGAACCAGCCGATGGTGCCGTTGTTGACGAGGTCCGCGCGGTTCCAGCCGGTGGCGTTACCAGCGTGCGAGCCGGTTCCGCCCGAGTTCCACGAGGGGTCAGCGTTCGTGGCGTTGGTCGCGGTGGCGCCGCCGCCGATCGTGAGGAACGAGTCGAAGGGGCGGTTCAGCGTGGCCGAGCCGGTGAGGCTGGGAGACCAGGTGCCGTACTCCTGTCCGAGGACACCGCCGCTGTAGTCAGAGTTATCCTTGTGCCAGAAGCCACCGTAGGCGTCACCCGAGCCACCGGGGACGGCAGCCAAGTTGAACACGTTTAGGACGGTGTCCGTCCCACCGTTGAATACCGCGAACACCTCGTAGCGAACGAGGTTCTGGCCGCCGCTTGTGATGTTTGTCGCTGTGACGACGTACCCCGTGAACGCCGCCCCCGCTTCCTGCGCCAAGGGCATCGAACCGAGCGCACCGACCGCAGCGACAGCGAGAGCCTTCGTGAACCGATCCATCGCACCACTCCTCGATCACAGGTTGGGACGCACACCACGCGCGGAGACAGCCGCGCGTGCCTGAATCTACTTTCAATCGCGCCCGTTTCCTCCACATCCACCTCATTTCGATGGATTTGCGGCGGATTGACGGTCGAGGACCGAAGATGGCTGCGAGTCTCGACGAGGCGAGGAGCGCAGCGCATCGGAGGACCATGCGTCATCGGTGCGCCGCGCGCGCACGCATCGAGCGCGCGAATCTCAACACTCTGCGCAACATAGACTTACGCCGCGCCCAGCACTCGCGGCCCCGAAGTCGGCGTGCAAGGTGCGCGGCGTTGGCGGAACTCAACGGCTCGCGTCGCGATCGAAGGCTGGCCGCGGGCACCTCACGGCCCCTCGGAGCCGTCGCCGTCCGGGGAATCCCCGTCGCCCTCCTCGTTCTCGGCACCCTCCCCACCCGACTCGGCCTCGGCACCCTCCTCGAGAAGATCCGCGAGGGTCCCCGCCACCTCGAACACAAGCGCCGCGCCAAGCCGTGCGGTGCGGTCGTCGAGGTCGAGCGCCGGGCACAACTCGGCGATCTCGATGCCGCGCACGCGTTCCGAGGCGATCAGACCGCGCAGCACGCGCCGGAACGCCGCATCGGGCGCAAGGCCCATCGCGGTCGGCGCGCTCACGCCGGGCGCGAACGCCGCCGCGAACACGTCGAGATCGATCGAGAGCGAGATCTCGGCTTCGTCGACCGCGTCGTTCACCGCGTCCATCACGATCTCGATCGTGTCGAGTGCAAACCCATCGACGTCGACGAGCGTGGCGCCTGCTTGCTCGGCGCGCGTGAAGAGCTGCGCGGTGTTCCCGAGCCGCTGCACGCCGAGCGCCGCGTAGCGAAACTGCTGTCGACGCTCGCGGCACCACTCCCACGCCTGCGAGAACGGCGTGCCCGAGTTGGGCCCGCGCGCCGGAATCGGCCGGAGATCGAGATGCGCGTCGAAGTTGACGCACGCGGGCGCCGTGCCCGCAGCGCGCGCGATCCCGAGGAAGAGGCCGTAGGCCTGATCGTGCCCGCCGCCAAGGACAACCGGCATCGCACCCGCGCGCACCACGCGCTCGACCGCCGCGGCAAGCGCTTCTTGCGTCTCAAGCACACTTGCAGCCGGGCGAATGTCGCCACAATCCACGAGCGACACGCCCTCCACGATCGGAAACGAGGCCATCCGCTCGCGCAGTTTCCTCGGGCCTTCCTCCGCGCCGAGGCGCCCGAGGTTCTCGCGGACGCCTTCATGCGACGCGTATCCGATGAAGCAGAGCGTCGGCTCGAAGCAGTGGTCGAGCGGCTGATGCAGGTCGTGAAGCGTGACCGCCTGGTGCCAACGCCGAACCTCGGACGCAGGGCCATCGTCGCGTCCGGTCCACTGCGACTTCGTGCTTGCCGCGGGGGGAACGTACGTGCCCGTCAACGGCGCGATCGTCTCGCTCACTTCTTCTTTCCTCCGCCGAAGACGCCCTCGAGCGCACCGCCGACGCCATCACCGATCGCCTTGCCCGCGCCCTCGAGGGCCTTTCCGGCCGCTTCGCCCACCTTCTTGCCGGCCTCCTCCATCCCCTTCGCAACGCCCTCGCCGACCGCCTTCAACGCGGCACCGGCCTCGGTCACGCCCGTATCGACGGCGCCGCGCAACGATCCGCCGATCGCACCGCCGATTCCTTCGACCGCACCCTGCAGTCCGCCGAGCACGTCGCTACCGAGCCCCTTGATGTTGGCGGCGATCACGCCCTTCAGCGCAGCGCCGATCACAACACCCGACAGTTCGCTCGCAAGCACGTCGACGCCGCCCTTCGAGGAGAGGTCGCGCAGCACGAGGTCGGGAAGCTTGATCTCGACGACGCCGTCCTTGCCGCCCGCGATGTTGCGCAGGTTGACCCGCATCTGTTCAAGCCGCAGTTCGCGGATCACCGCCTCCTTCGACTCGCCGGTGGGCGCGGGCTTCTGCTCTCCGCCCGCGCCTGCATCCGCGCCTCCACCAGTCACCTTCTTGATGTGATCGGAGAACTTCTGCACGTTGAGCACGCCCGATCCGTCCTTCTCGATCTCGACGACGAGACCCGTGAGCGCCACGCGGTCGATCACGATCTTGTCACCAGTGAACGATGAGAGGCCCGCATTGACCGCGATCTCGTCGAGCGCGACGAACTTCGACGGGGAGAAGCCCGCGGGGTTGTCGACCGAGAGCCCGCGGATCGCGGTCTTGCCGCTGACGACGCCGATCGACGCCTCGCGCACCGTGGTGCGCGTGCCGAGCGCGTACGTGCCCACCGCCTCGATCCCGACGCGCGCGATCGAGTCGAGGAGGAGCACGACCGCGAGGACGGCCACCACCACGACAAGGGCGATCACGATGAGCAGTTTGCGGAGGATTCCACCACGGAGCGGTCGGGGGCTTGCGTTCATGGCGCGCAGGATACGGGCTTCCCGGACGCCCTCGGCGGGGTGCATCGGTCCCCCCGCGCGGCTACCATGGCCGCCCCCATGCTCGAACCCGACATGAACTCCCCGGAGGCGAAGGCCGCGATGGCGCACGTCAAGGCGCTCCTCGGCTTCATCGGCGACGATCCGGCCCGCGAGGGCCTCGTCGACACCCCGGCACGCGTCGTCAAGGCGATGTACGAGCACTTCTGGGGCTACCACGCCGACCCGCTCGAGCCGCTTCAGCGCACCTTCAGCGAGATCGAGGGCTACGACGAACTCGTCCTTCTCCAGGACATCGAGGTCCACAGCCACTGCGAGCACCACATGGTGCCGTTCGTCGGCAAGGCCCACGTCGCCTACATCCCGAACGGCCGCGTGGTCGGGCTGTCGAAACTCGCGCGCGTCGTCGACATCTACTCGAAGCGCCTCCAGGTCCAGGAGAAGCTGACGGCGCAGATCGCGAACGCGATCAACACGACCCTCCGCCCGCACGGCGTGGCGGTGGTGATCCAGGCCCGCCACTTCTGCATGTGCTATCGCGGCGTCCGCCAGCCGGGCGCAGTGACGACCACCTCGAAGCTCCACGGGTCGTTCCTCTCGAACCCCGCGGCGCGCATGGAGCTCTTCACGCTGCTTGGGCTGAAGCCGGACTAAAGCCAGACTAAAGCCGGACTGGGGCCGCTCCAAAGCCCTCTCCGGCTGCGATTTGGACCGATCGGCGCGCCCCGTCCGAGCCGATATCCTGCGCCCCCCGGGGACTCCACGGCCCGGCACACGAGAACCCCATGTCCGACGTCACCGCCCCCACTCCCTCCCCCGCCGCCCCGAAGAAGATGGACGACATCGTCGCCCTCTGCCGCCGTCGCGGCTTCATCTTCCAGTCCTCCGAGATCTACGGCGGCATCAACGGGTTCTGGGATTACGGCCCGCTCGGCACCGCGCTCAAGCGAAACCTCAAGAACGCATGGTGGAACGACGTCGTCGAGCGCGAGCTCATCGGTCCCGATGGCAACGCGGTCGACATCGTCGGCGTCGATTGCACCATCATCATGAACCCGAAGACCTGGGTCGCGTCCGGCCACGTCGGCGGGTTTGCGGATCTCATGAGCACTTGCCGCCAGTGCAAGAAGCTGATGCGTTGGGATCACGTGTGGGACATGCTCTCCGAAAGCGACTGGTGGAAGGCGCTCGAGGAGCTCTACGCCACGCCGTCCGCAGTGACGAGCGAGACGCTCCTCAAGTGGGCGCAGGGCAAGGGCCGCAAGCTTGCGCCCGGACTCGCGCTCGTCCGCAATCCGCAGGTCACCCTCAGCTGGCTCGCGGAACGCCTCGCCGCGCAAGGCAACCACTTCATGGACACGCGCGAGTTCGTCCGCCACCTCGCGACGGAGCAGTTCGCCCGCGACGGCCTGCAGACGCCGTGCCCTCACTGTGGCGGCGAACTGACCGAACCGCGGCAGTTCAACCTGATGTTCGAGACGAACTGC
>JBEIVF010000300.1:0-1895 GCA_040374005.1 Gemmatimonadaceae bacterium
ATGTCGATCGTTGAGGGCGAAGCAGGGTTCCTCCTCCTTGAGGACGGGACCCTTTTTCTCGGCCGCCACCACGGGCCGACCGCACCCGCCGTTGCCGAGGTGGTCTTCACGACCAACATGTCCGGGTACCAAGAGGTCTTCACCGACCCCTCGTACTCGGGGCAGACCGTCGTGATGACGTCGACGATGATCGGGAACTACGGCATCAATGCTGAGGACCCCGAGTCGGGCGCGCCCACGGTGGCCGCCGTCGTGGTGAAGGAGCTGTCGCGCAACTACGCCAACTGGCGCGCCACCGCCTCGCTCGGTGACTACCTGGGCGCCGCGGGTATCCCGATCCTCGCGGGTGTTGATACGCGTCGACTCACGCGCCACCTGCGCTCACGCGGTGTGCTCCGGGGGGTGATCGGTGTCGGCGCCGAGCCCACCAAGGAGGCGCTGGCCGCGCTCGATGCCTGCCCGCCAATGGAAGGTCTCGATCTCGCGTCAGTGGTGTCGACCACCGACCGCTATGTGTGGGGCCACGCCGATGCGGCAACGCACATCGTGGCCTACGACTACGGCATCAAGCGCAACATCCTGCGGTTGTTCGAGGAGCGAGGGTGCCGGATCACGGTCGTGCCGTCGACGACTCCGGTAGCCGATGTGCTTGGGCTACATCCGGATGGCGTGTTCTTGTCCAATGGCCCTGGCGACCCAGCAGCGGTCTCCTATGCGCCGGCGGCGATCCGTACCATCGGGGCAGCGGGCATCCCGCTGTTCGGTATCTGCCTCGGGCATCAGCTCATCGGGCTGAGCTTCGGCGGTGAGACCGTGAAGTTGCCGTTCGGCCACCGCGGCGGGAACCAGCCAGTCAAGGATCTGGCCACCGGCAAAGTGCTCATCACCTCCCAGAATCACGGCTTCGCCGTCGCCGGATCGGTCGACGGTGTACCGGGCGCGCCGGACCTGCAAGTGACGCACATCAACCTGAACGACGGGACGGTGGAGGGCATCAAGCATCGCACGCTCCCCATCTTCTCGGTGCAGTACCATCCGGAAGCGGCGCCGGGGCCTCATGACGCCCGTCCGCTGTTCGACGACTTCATGAATGCCGTCAGCAAGCACCGGGCCGAGAAGCACCCAACTGCTTGACACATAAGCACCTACGGCATTAGCGTTGTCTGCGAACGCCTCCGCTGTACCGGCGGGGGCGTCGCTACTTCCGACCCCGGACGTGGCACCCAGAGTGTGGGCTGAACGGACGACGATGACCAAAGCTGACCTGGTCGAACATGTCACCAACGAGATCGCCCGGACCGCGGGTCCGATGATCTCGAAGAAAGACTGCGCACGCGTCGTGGACGCCTTCTTGGATGCGATCAAGGGCGCCCTGGCCGAGCAAAAGAATATCGAAGTGCGCGGCTTCGGTACGTTCAAGATTCGCGAGCGTAAGACCCGGATGGCGCGGAACCCCCGCACCGGCGCACCCGTTGAGGTCGCAGCGCGCCCCGTCCCCGTCTTCAAGCCGAGCAAGGAGTTACGTGCGATCGTCGCGGGTGAGCCCTACGAGAAGGAATTGGACGACGAGTAGGTCGTCCCGGCCGTGAACGCGACGGTCTTGTTGTTCGCGCGCGTCGCCGAGCTGATCGGCGCGGAGTCCGTGGTGGTGACGCTTCCCCACGGCGCCTGCGCGGGCGATGTTCTCTCCGCCGTCCGCGCCCTCCCTGGTGGCGCTGGTATCCCGGCGGTGACTCGGGTCGCGGTCAATCATCGGTTCGTCGACGCGGCGCATGTGGTCGTCGCGGACGATGAGATCGCGCTGATCCCTCCCGTGGCGGGCGGCTGATGCACGCGGCCATCGTGGATACCCCGCTCGATCCGTCGGCCGTGATGGCTGCGGTGGCGTCGCCGGC
>JBEIVF010000292.1:0-1974 GCA_040374005.1 Gemmatimonadaceae bacterium
ATCTCTGCAACTTCTCGGTGTTCCAGTCGGCGCCGGACTCATGGGCGATCGGGCAACTGCTGCCGGTCGTGCCGATCCAGAAGCTCAACGTCGAGCCCGACGTGTTCGGAACGATCGCCGACATCACCTGCGACTCCGACGGGAAGATCGACCGCTTCATCGGCGGCGCGACCGGGCGCAGCTCGCTCCCGCTGCACCCATTCTCCGACGACGAGCAGTATCTGTTGGGCGTCTTCCTCACGGGCGCATACCAAGAGATCCTCGGCGACTTGCACAATCTGTTCGGCGACACCAACGCGGTGCACGTGCGCCTCGGCGAGCGGGGCTATGAGGTCACCGATCTCGTGCACGGCGACACCGTCACGGAAGTGCTGAACTACGTCCAGTTCCGCGCCTCGGATCTGCTCGCGACGTTCCGCCGCAAGGTCCAAGGGGCCCGCGGCATCTCCCGCGAGGAGGCGAACATGTTCATCGCGGAGTACGTCGCCGGGTTGGAGGGGTATACGTACTTGGAAGGGGAAGCGGCACGATAGGCAGTAGCACGAGAAGCACGAGAGGCACGGGAAGCACGGGTTCTTACACCGTGCTCCTCGTGCCTCTCTCAGTTTCGTGCCTCTCGTGCCTCTCGTGCTACTCGTGCTACTCGTGCTACTTCACAACGTTCCAGTTCACCACGCTCCAGAACGCCCCGATATAGTCCGCCCGCCGATTCTGGTAGTGCAGATAGTACGCGTGCTCCCACACATCCAAGCCCAGCAGGATGTCGCTCGGAGCCACGCCGTCCATCAAGGGGTTGTCCTGGTTCGGCGTGCTGGTGATCGTGAGCGTCGAGCCGCTACGGACGAGCCACGCCCACCCGGAGCCGAAGCGGCCCATGGCGGCGGCGGCGAACTTCTCCTTGAACGCGTCGAACGAGCCGAAGGAAGCGTTGATCTGCTCAGCGATCGCGCCCTGGGGCGTTCCGCCGGCGTTCGGTGCCATGCGCGTCCAGAAAAAAGCATGGTTCCAGTGGCCGCCGCCGTTGTTGCGCACCGCGGTGCGCACGCTCTCGGGAACGTCGTGGATCTTGTGGTTCAACTGCTCGAGCGACCACGCCGCGAGCTCCGGCGCCTTCTCGATGGCCGCGTTGAGGTTGGTGACGTAGGCGTTGTGGTGCTTGCCGTGGTGAATGCCCATCGTCGTCGCATCGATGTGCGGCTCGAGGGCGTCGAGGGCGTAGGGCAGCGCAGGGAGTGTGAATGGCATCAGCGATTGATCCAGGCGAAGGGTGAACGAGGGGTCAGGCCCCCGGGGTCGTCGCGGGCCGGCGCGCTTCGCGCCAAGCGCCGATGATCCCGGGGAGGATCGAGAGGATGATGACACCGATGATGACTTTATCGATGTGGTGCTCGATCCCCGGGACGAGCCGGCCGAGATAGTAGCCGGTCAAGAGCATCGACCAGACCCAGAGGAGTCCGCCGATGACATTGAACATCACGAAGGAGCGATAGTGCATCTTGGCCACGCCCGCGATGACGGGCGCGAACGTCCGCACGATGGGCACGAATCGCGCGAAGATGATCGTCTTGCCGCCGTGCCGGTCGTAGAAATCCTGCGCCCGGAGGAGATGGCGTCGCTTGAAGAACCGGGAATCCTCGCGCGCGAAGATCCGGGGCCCCGAGGCGGCGCCGATCGCGTAGCCGACCTGGTCGCCGACGATGGCGGCGATGGAGAGGAGCACCCCCATCACCCACACATTGAGGTTGGCGCCGGCGGCGAAGACGTCCTGCGACGCCAAGAAACCCGCGGTCACGAGGAGCGAGTCGCCGGGCAGGAAGAAGCCGACCAACAGCCCCGTCTCGGTGAAGACCATGACGATGAGCCCGATCATCCCGACCCATTGGATGAGGGCGGGGAGGTCGTTCAGGTTGCGGAAGAACTCGGAGATCAGTTGCACAGAGAGCGTCGGGTCGCTTGCGTTGAGCGCGGGGGCGC
>JBEIVF010000081.1:0-8256 GCA_040374005.1 Gemmatimonadaceae bacterium
CGAAGTGTACGAAGTGGACGCCGAGCGTTTGTTGCTAGTGGCCTCGGATCGCGTCAGTGCGTTCGACGTGGTGATGGCCGAAGCGGTCCCGTATAAGGGTGCCGTGCTCACGCAGCTCACCGCGTGGTGGTTGCGCCAGATCGAAGATGAGATCCCGCACCATCTGATCACGTCCGACGCGGACGAGATCATCGGCGAGATCCCCGCGCTGGCCGCCCACCGACCGACGCTGTTGGGCCGCGCGATGCTGTGCCATCGCACGACGGTGTACCCGGTGGAGTGCGTGATCCGCGGCTACCTCTCAGGCTCGGCGTGGAAGGAGTACGACGCCAGTGGCACGTTGGCGGGCGAGCCGTTGGCCACGGGCCTGCGCGAGAGTGATCGCCTCGAGCCGGAGATCTTCTCTCCGGCGACCAAGGCGGAGACGGGCCACGACGAGAACATCACCATCGCCCAAGCCGCCGCCGTGCTTGGCGCCGACGTGGCGCGCGAGCTCGAGGCGCGATCGCGGCGCATCTACCTGCGCGGACGGGCCATCGCAGCCGAGCGCGGGATCATCATCGCTGACACCAAATTCGAGTTCGGGCACCGCGCTGGTGGCATCCTGCTGATCGACGAGGTGCTCACGCCGGATAGCTCGCGCTTCTGGGCGGCCGATCGCTATGTCCCTGGTGGCACGCAGCCGAGCTTTGACAAGCAGCCGCTCCGCGACTGGCTCGACGGCGAGCGCCAGGCGGGGCGCTGGAATGGCGAGGCCCCCGGCCCCACGTTGCCCCCTGCAGTGATCGCCGCAATGAGCGCGCGGTATCTCGATGCGTACACGCGACTGACCGGTCGTTCCCTCCTCTCGGAGTTATCCGCATGAGTTTCGCCCGCGAAGGCTATCCGTTCATGGCGATCGCTGCCGCGCTCGCCATCGGTGGGATGTTGTTAGCGGTGAGTCGGCGATCGTTCGGGTTGTGGCTGCTTGCGTTCGCGCTAACCTTGGTCGCGGTGTGGGTGGCGTACTTCTTCCGTGATCCCGAACGGACGGGCGCGCGTGGCGCGCGGCTCGTGATCGCGCCCGCGGACGGACTGGTGTTGCCGATCGTCGAGGTGGACGAGCCGACCTTCTTGCACGGCAAGGCGCTCCGGATCTCCATTTTCATGAACGTGTTCAATGTGCACGTCAACCGGTATCCGGTGGACGGCACGGTCCAGCACGTGCATTACAACCCGGGCAAGTTCATCAACGCCGCGCGCGACAAGGCGAGTCTCGAGAACGAGCAGATGTCGGTCGGGATCGCCACACCGACGCACAAGGTGCTCGTGCGCCAGATCGCGGGCCTCATCGCCCGTCGGATCATCACGTACAGCCGCGTGGGCGACTCGACCGGTCAAGGCGATCGGTTCGGCCTCATCCGCTTCGGCTCGCGCGTCGACGTCTTCGTCCCGGTGGGCACCACGATCAACGTGCAGGCCGGCCAGAAGACCACCGCCGGGACGACCGTCATCGCGGAGTTCGTCCCCCGATGAACGCACGCCTCGATCCCCGTCGCTACGTGGTGGCGCTGCCGAACGGATTCACGCTCGCGAATCTGTTCTTCGGCATCTTCGCGATCATCGCCGCGTCGCGAGGGGATCACTCCCAGGCCTGCTGGTACATCGTCATCGGCGGCGTGTGCGACGCGCTCGATGGGCGCGTCGCGCGCGCCACCAACAGCGGCTCGGCCTTCGGGGAAGAGCTCGACTCGCTGGTCGACGCCATCTCATTCGGCCTCGCGCCGGCCTTGATGATGTACTTCGCCGTCCTGCGCCACGAAGGGTGGGATTGGGTCCTCGTCTTCCTGTTCGCGGCGTGCGCCGTGATGCGCCTCGCGCGCTTCAACCTGGAGCAGGCCGGGAAGACGAAGAAGGATTTCATCGGCCTCCCCTCCCCCATGGCCGGTGGCACCCTCGCGACGTACTACTGGTTCCAAGAGACCGGGCTGTACAACGAGACCTTCTTGGCCGAGTTGCCGTGGCAGATCCTCCTGAAGTTCCTGATGGCCGGATTGGCCTTCTTGATGATCAGCAACGTGCCCTTCCCGGCGTGGCCCAAGTTCTCCATCCGCACGTGGCGCGGGATCTTCGGCCTGGTCGGCTTCTTGGCCGTCCTCGTCGGACTCGTGCTGCTGCCCAAAGCCTTCTTCTTCCCCGTCGGCATCGGGTACGTGATGTTCGGCGTCCTGCGCGCGCTGGTCTTCGGCCTGCTCGACCGCGACGACGATGATGATGATCTCGATGATGTAATCGTTCCAAAGCAGGTCGCCCCATCGCCTACGGGCGACGACCGTCGTGGTCGTCGCCGCCGCCGGCGTCCATCCCAGTCCCCGGGTCGCCCCGGGTCGGAGCCCCGTACCACATGAAGTTCCGCATCCATTTGCAGATCGTCCCGCGCAAGGGACTGCTCGACCCCCAGGGCAAGGCCGTCGCAGATGCCCTGCACGCGCTCGCGTTCCCGCAAGTCGAGGACGTGCGCATCGGGCGCCATCTCGTGATCGACCTCGCCGCCACCGACGCGTTCGACGCCGAGAAGCAGGTGCGCGAGATGTGCGGCAAACTGCTCGCCAATCCGGTGACCGAGGACTACGCCCTCGTCGGCGTGGAAGCACTGTGAAGTTCGGGATCATCACCTTCCCGGGCTCCAACTGCGACGAGGATGCGGTGCTCGCCGTGACGGAGACGTTGGGCGCCACCGCGATCCGCTTGTGGCATAAGGAGCACGACCTCCAGGGCGCGGATGTGATCATCCTGCCCGGTGGCTTCAGCTATGGCGATGCGTTACGCGCCGGCGCCATCGCGCGTTTCGCGCCGATCCTCACGGAGGTCATCCAGCATGCAGCCCGCGGCGGCCCCGTGCTCGGCATCTGCAACGGATTCCAGATCGCCTGTGAGGCCGGCCTGCTGCCCGGCGCGCTGATGCGCAATGCGGGAATGCAGTTCGTGCACCAGCCGGTGCATCTGAAGGTCGAGCGGACCGACACCATCTTCACGAACCACTACGCGCCCGACCAGGTGCTGCAGATCCCGATCGCGCACGGTGAGGGCCGCTACACGGCGAGCGACGAGACCATCGCGCAGCTCGAAGGCGATGGCCAGGTGGTGTTCCGGTATGTGGACCGTGCGGGCCGGCGTGTCCCCAGCGCGAATCCCAACGGCTCCATGCACGACATCGCCGGCGTACGTAATGCGGCCGGCAACGTCCTCGGTCTCATGCCGCATCCCGAGCGTGCAGTGGATCCGCGCCTCGGACCTGCTGACGGTCTCCCGCTCTTCGAATCCTTACTGGCGCTCGTCTCGGCGTAACGCGCGCGACGCACGCTGCCCAGTTGACCTTTTTCCTACGTGACCACCATGGACGACCTGAAGCCGAGCCGCAACGAGGACGAGTACTTCCTCCTGCACGATGCCGAGCTCCTCAAGGAGCAGCGCGCGCGCCTCGACGCGGAGCGCGGGCGCGCCGAGCGCTCGGCGCACTACATGAAATGCCCCAAGTGCGGCACTGACCTCGTCGAGCGCGAGTTCAGTGGCGTCAAGGTGGATGTCTGCCCCACGGACAATGGCATGTGGCTCGACGCGGGAGAGCTGGACCTCCTCGCAAAGGTCGACACCTCGCGCCTCGGCTCGTTCGTTCGTTCCCTTTTCGGCCTGGAGAAGTAGTGACCGCCGTTCCTCGTCCTGGTGATCCGACGATCACCCCCGCGCTCGTCGCCGAGCACGGCCTCACGCAAGAAGAGTACGCCAAGCTCGAAGCGATGGTCGGTCGCACTCCGACGTTCACGGAACTCGGGATCATCTCCGCGCTCTGGAGCGAGCACTGCTCGTACAAGCACTCTCGTCCAGTGCTCCGCACCCTGCCCACGGAGGCCCCGCACGTGTTGCAGGGTCCCGGCGAGAACGCGGGCGTGATCAGCATCGGCGACGGCTTGGCCATCGCGTTCAAGATCGAGTCACACAACCACCCGTCCGCCGTGGAGCCGTATCAGGGCGCGGCCACCGGCGTGGGTGGCATCCTGCGCGACGTGTTCACGATGGGCGCGCGCCCGATCGCCGTGCTCGACTCCCTCCGCTTCGGCTCGTTGGATTCGGCGCGGGTGCGGTACCTGTTCGCCGGCGTCGTGAAGGGCGTGGGTGATTACGGGAACTGTGTGGGCATCCCGAACGTGGGCGGCGAGGTCGTGTTCGATCCGGCCTACGAGCACAACCCGCTCGTCAACGCGATGTGCGTGGGCATGATGAAGGTCGAGGAGCTGATCACCGCGAAAGCGGCGGGCATCGGCAACCCCATCATCGCCGTTGGTGCCCGGACGGGTCGCGATGGCATCCACGGGGCGTCGTTCGCGTCCGAGGATCTCACCGAAGCGAGTGAGGCCAAGCGCCCGCGCGTGCAGGTGGGGGATCCGTTCACCGAGAAGCTGTTGCTCGAGGCCTCGCTCGAACTCATTCGCAGCGGACACATCGTCGCCATCCAGGACATGGGTGCGGCGGGCCTCACGTCGTCGTCGGCCGAGATGGCCGAGCGCGGTGATGTTGGCGTGACGATCGATGTCACCAAGGTGCCGGTCCGCGAGGAAGGCATGACGCCGTACGAGATCCTGCTCTCGGAGTCGCAAGAGCGGATGCTCGTCGTCGCCAAAAAGGGCCGCGAGAAGGACGTCGAGGCCATCCTGCACAAGTGGGATCTCGTCGCGGCGGTGATCGGCGAGGTGATCGCGGAGCCCGTGTACCGTGTGACCGAAGGCGATCGGGTGGTGGCCGAGTTCCCCGGCAGCCGCTTGGTCACGGATTGCCCGGTGTATCACCCCGAGGCGCGCGAGAGCGACGCCGCGGTGGCGCGTCGCGCGCGGGATGTGGCGGCGATCGCTCCCAAGGCTGAGGAAGCCGATGCATCGTGGACCTTGAAGCAGATCCTGTCCACGCCCACGATCGCCAGCAAGGCGTGGGTGTATAGGCAGTATGACTCGACGGTGCGGACCAACACGGTGTACGGCCCCGGCGGCGATGCCGCCGTGCTGAGGCTCCGCGGCACCCGCAAGGGCATCGCGGTGAAGACGGACGGCAATGGCCGCTACGTGTTCCTCGACCCGCGCGTGGGCGGACGGATCGCCGTGACCGAAGCGGCGCGCAATGTCGCGTGCGCTGGGGCGCGGCCGATGGCGATCACCAACTGCCTCAATTTCGGCAATCCGAAGAAGCCCGACACGTTCTTCATGTTCAAGGAGGCCGTGGGCGGGATGGGCGATGCGTGTCGCGCGCTCGGCACGCCGGTCACCGGTGGGAATGTCTCGTTATACAACGAGAGCCCGGCCGGTGCCGTGTACCCGACGCCGGTCATCGGCATGGTGGGCGTCCTCGACGACATCGACCATGCGACGGGCAGTCAGTTCCGGACCCCGGGCGATCACATCGTGCTCCTCGGCGAGCCGACCGATGAGATCGGTGGCTCGGAATACCTGCTGACCATCCATGGAGAAGTGGCCGGCGCGCCGCCCGCGTGCGATCCGGTGCAGGAGAAGAAGCTCATCGACGCGTTGCTCGTCGCGATCCAAGCGGGCCATGTGCGCGCCGCGCATGATGTGAGCGATGGCGGACTCGCCGTGGCCCTCGCGGAGAGTGCGATGGGCGACCGCGACCATCTCGTTGGCGTCACCGTCGATCTCTCGGCGTGGAGCGCCTTGCCGGCGCGCGCGCTGTTGTTCGGCGAGGGCCAAGGACGCATCCTGGTCGCCACCGACGATGCGGAGGCCGTGCTCACTACGGCGGCGGCGCACGGGGTGCCGGCCCGCATCATCGGGACCGTGACCGAAGCGGCCGCGGGCTTCACCATCACGACCGCGCAGCAGACGCTCTCCTCCTCGGTGTCCGCGCTTGCCGCCGCGTACCACGAGGCCATTCCATCACTGATGCGTGCACCCGCCGGCGCGGGTGCGGCATCCTGACGAACCGGTAGCAACTATGTGCGGCATCTTCGGAGTGTTCGGCCATCCTGACGCAGCGGCGCTGACCCAGATGGGTCTGTACTCGCTGCAGCATCGTGGCCAGGAGTCGGCGGGGATCGTGGCCGTGGATCGCGGCACGGCCTTCGCCCAGCGCCACATGGGGCTGGTGTCGGATTCCTTCCCCGCCGAGGCGATGGCGGCGCTCCACGGGTCGACGGCCATCGGCCACACGCGGTACTCCACCGCGGGCACGTCCACGCTCGAGAACGCGCAGCCGGTCTTCGTGCGCTTCCGCGGCGGTCACGTCGCGTTGGCCCACAACGGCAACCTCACGAACGCCGACGCGATGCGCGTCGCGCTCGAGGCCGAGGGGTCGATCTTCGGCTCGTCGATGGACTCGGAGATCGTCGTGCATCGCTTGGCCAAGCAACCGCTGGGCAAGCCCGAAGAGATGCTCGCCGCTGCGCTGCAGAGCGTCGAGGGCGCCTACTCGATCGTCGTCACGATCGGTGAGACGTTGGTCGCCGCGCGCGATCCACGGGGGTGGCGGCCGCTCGTGATGGGCCAACTCGGTGAGGCCACCCTGTTCGCCTCCGAGACCTGCGCCCTCGACATCGTCGGCGCGAAGGTCGTGCGCGATATCGAGCCGGGCGAGATCGTGGCGGTGGATGCGTCGGGCATCCGTTCCATCAAGCCGTTCGCGGTGGTGCCGTCCACCAAGTGCGTCTTCGAGTACGTGTACTTCGCGCGCCCCGACAGCTCCATCTTCGGCGGCTCGGTGGACCGCGCGCGCCGCGCGCTGGGTCGCCGGCTCGCGGTGGAATCGCCGGCACCGCAGGCCGACCTGGTCTTCGCGGTCCCCGACTCGTCGAACGCTGCGGCACTCGGCTACGCCGAACAGTCTGGACTGCGCTTGGAGCACGCGCTCATCCGGAACCACTACATCGGACGAACGTTCATCCAGCCGACCCAGTCCGGACGGGATGCCAAGGTGAAGGTGAAGTACAACGCGGTGCGTGAAGTGCTCGACGGCAAGTCCGTGGTGATGATCGACGACTCGATCGTGCGCGGCACCACCACGCGTGGACTCGTGCAGTTGGTGCGGAGCGCGGGCGCGCGCGAGGTGCACATGCGCGTGTCGTCACCGCCCATCACCGGCCCGTGCTATTACGGCATCGACACGCCGTCGAAGAAGGAGCTGATCGCGGCCAACCACTCGATCGAGGAGATCGCCAGGGCCATCGGCGTGGACTCCCTCGGGTACCTGTCGCTCGATGGCATGTTGAACGCTGTCCCCAAGGGGCCGGATGGATTCTGTCACGCCTGTTTCTCCGGGCAGTACCCCACCCTGCCGCCGCGCCCCAGCGACGCGACGCGGTCGGGACGGAGCGAGTAGGGCTGGTGGCACCGCGGATCTACGCCTTCGGCCAACGCTCAAGGTGGGCATCTGCGGTGAGCACGGCGGCGATCCGTCGTCGATCCGCTTCTGCCACGAGACCGGGCTCGACTATGTGAGCTGTTCGCCGTATCGGGTGCCGATCGCGAGACTCGCGGCGGGACAGGCGGCTCTTAAGTAGCACGAGAGGCACGAGGAGCACGAGTGGCACGAGAAGCACGGGGCTATTATCGACTGCCGGTGGGGGTGTTCCTGCTGGTGTGGTTGCCGGGGTCGCTGTGGAATGCCTGGGACTTTGCGCGGCGGGTGCGATTCCCGGGTCCTGGTAGCGACAGTCTCTGGCCGTTCGTCGATGCGTGGACCACCACGGCGTTCGGCTGGGCACCGGCGGGCTTTTTCGCTGCCGTCACCGCCCTCGTCATCCGAGAGTGGCAAAGAGAACGCCGAGACAAGCACTGAGTTGAGAACCCGTGCGTCTCGTGCCTCTCGTGCCACTCTGCTCCAAAACAAAAGCCGCCACGCAACAGCGTAGCGGCTTTCGTTTTGGAGCAGTGGAGGCGCGGGGAATCGAACCCCGGTCCGAGACTAGATCGACCACAGCGTCTACGTGCGTATCCCCTTAATTAAGGTCTCCGGACGCTGGCCAAGGGGCCGCCCACGTACGAACAAGTTCTCTAGAGTTTCGCCCTTCGCCGGAGAACGCGACGAGAGACTATCCCGGTATTTCGATTCTCATTGCAACGCCCCGGGCGGGCTTTCCAATGAGCAAGGCGGGGTAAAACGTCTTACGACGAGTTACGCGGCCAAGGCCAGGTTGTTGTTGGCAGTTGTGTTTTTCCCGAGTGTTTTACCAGGGCTCGAGACCTGAGCACGCGGCCACAGCTTCACCAAACCCGTCGA
>JBEIVF010000304.1:0-1821 GCA_040374005.1 Gemmatimonadaceae bacterium
TCCGACCGCTCGCGCTGGGGCCGTCGGTGCTCCGCTTCGAGACGGCGGGTATCGGTGCCATCGCGGTGGCGCGGGCGCTGCTCACTGCATCCGAGACCCCCTGATGGCGGACACCATCTTCGCCAAGATCGTGCGTGGGGAGATCCCTGCGACCATCGTTGCCGAGTCCCCCAATGCCCTCGCGTTCCGTGATGTGGCGCCGCAGGCACCGGTCCATGTGCTCGTGATCCCGAAGCAGTCGGTGGCCACGCTCGATGACGTGGCGGACGCCGCCTTGCTCGGCGAGCTCCTCGCGCTGGCGCGTGACGTGGCGCGGCAGGAGGGCCTCGCCGAGTCGGGGTACCGCGTGGTGATCAACACGCGCGACGACGGTGGGCAAACGGTGCCGCACCTGCACCTGCATGTGCTGGGTGGGCGCGCGATGCACTGGCCGCCCGGCTGATCCTGCTCTGCGCCGCCGTTTCGTCCTGACACGGCACCGTCCTTCGCGGAGGACGGACGATGCGTGGGTGGCGAGCCATGCTGAAGGTGCTGCCCCCGGTGCGTGTGGCGGCGTGTGACGATGTGTTCGGCCCGTGGGGGGGTGACCGGCACGTATCAGCTTGAGGCGGTCAACGGCCGCCAGATCCCGGCGATCGTGTTCCAGCGCGCCGCCGGTGTGGGCGTGGGCATGCGGGTGCTGTTCGAGCGCTGAGCGGCGCGTAGCGGGGGGCCTCGGCGGACACTAGATTCACCGCATGCGGCGCAGTGCTGCCGCTTCCCGTACGCTGCCGATGAACCCGCACGCTCTGTCGGTGCTCGAGTACGCGCGCGCGGTCGATGTGGTGGCGTCCCGCGCCACCTCCGAACCCGGCGCCGCGTTCATCCGAGCGCTTCACCCGCACACTGATCGTCCCACGCTGGAGCGCGACCACGCCCGCGTGGCGGCCGTGCGTGCGCTGCGCGGGAGCGATGGCGGCTGGGGCCCGGAGCCGGTGCCGGTCATCGGCCGCGCGTTCGCCACCTTGCGCGTCGCGGGCGCTTCGTGGTCGGTGACGGACGCGCAGGACATCGCGGTGTTGCTCGCCAGTGCCGCACGCACGCTGCTCACCACGGGTGATCCCAAGCGACCGGCCATCGCGACCGCGATGCTGGGACCGATCCTCAGCCGGATCACCGCGGTCCCGTCGCTCGAGAAGGCGATCGCCGGCGTCCTCAGCGACGACGGCGCGGTGCGCGACGATGCGTCGCCGGCCCTGCGGTCGCTCCGCCGCGAGTATCGCGGCGCCGAGCAGGAGTTGGTCCGCACCCTCGAGAAGGTGATGGCGCGGTTGGAGTCGCACCAGCAGGTGTCCGATGCGTCGGTGACCGTGCGCAACGGCCGCTATGTGATCCCCGTGCGCCGAGGAGGGCACGTCGCCCTCGGGGGCATCGTCCATGACACCTCGGCCACCGGCGCGACGGTGTTCGTGGAGCCGCCCGCCGCCGTGGCCGCGGCGAACCGCATCCGCGAGTTGGAGATCGAGATCCAGCGCGAGATCGATCGCATCCTCCTCGCCCTCACCGACAGTGCGCGGCCGTATGTGGATGCCCTGATCGCCTCACACGGGGCGTTGACGGAGCTCGATGCCTTGGCCGCGCGGGCGCGGTTCGCCGAGGAGTTCCACTGCGGCGCCATCCGCTTCGCGGCACCGGGCGAGGCGATGCAGGTGTTCAGCGGTCGGCATCCGCTGTTGGTCGCGCAGGGGATCGACGTCGTCGCCTTCGATCTGTCGCTGGATCCCCACGAGCACACGCTGCTCGTCAGCGGTCCGAACACGGGCGGCAAGACGGTGCTCCTCA
>JBEIVF010000128.1:0-6053 GCA_040374005.1 Gemmatimonadaceae bacterium
ATGGTGAAGTTCACGAAGAACGGCTCGACGGCGGTCACGGCCGCTGTCAAGCTCGCGCGCGCACACACGGGCCGCAACCTGGTCCTTCGCTGCGCCCAGCACCCGTTCTTCTCGTACGACGACTGGTTCATCGGGTCGACCACGGTGCAGCGCGGGATTCCCGAGAGCATCCGCCACGACACGCTCCTCTTCGACTTCAACGACGCCGCCGGGCTCGAGCGCCTGCTCGCGGAGCACCGCGACCGCGTCGCGGCGGTCGTGCTCGAGCCTGCCACCGCGGTGTGCCCTTCGCGCGTCGGCTGCGGTCCTGCGCAGGGGCCCGTCGCGGGGTGCTGCGGGACCGCACCGTGCACTGCAGGCATCTGCGGCGGGCGCAACTTCCTCCACGAGGTCCAGGACCTGTGCCGCGCCCACGGCGCGCTGATGGTCCTCGACGAGATGATCACGGGGTTCCGTTGGCACGTCGGCGGTGCCCAGGAATTGCTCGGCATCCAGCCGGACATCAGCACCTTTGGGAAGGCGATGGCCAACGGCTTCTCCGTGGCGTGCGTCGCGGGGCGCCGTGAGGTCATGGAGCACGGGTCGATCGAGTTCGAGGGACGCGAGCGCGTCTTCCTGCTGTCGACGACCCACGGCGCGGAGATGTGCGGGCTCTCTGCGTTCATCGAGACGATCGCGTTCATGGAGCGCCATGACGTGTGCGCCCACGTCTGGCGCACGGGCGCGCGGTTCATCGAGATGTTCAACGACGCTTCGCGCCGCGCGGGGACGTGGCCCCATGTCCGCGTCGGCGGACCGGCGTGCAAGCCTGTGCTGTCGATCACCGGCAGTGACGGCGCTCCATCGATGCCGCTGCGGACGCTGTTTATGCAAGAGATGCTTCGGCACGACGTCTTGATGCCGCAAGTCACAATCGCCTATCGGCATGACGAAGCCGCGTTGAAACATGCCGAATCCGCCCTTGGGTCGGCGCTACCGATCGTGGCGGAGGGCCTGCGGTCCGGCTTCGACGGGCTGATCGAGGGCCCGTCGGTGAGGCCGGTGTTCCGTCGGTTCAATTAGAGGCTCTTTCTTCGGCCTTCGCGAGTCTCGTGTGAGTCGTCTCTTGGCCGATGAGGCCGAGTACCTCGGATTTGCAAAGGGCGAGGCGTCATTCGCCATCGAATCCTCGAGGGCTGGCTGGTTAAACTGCCCCGGTGGGTCGCCTTTCAGGAAAGCGAGTTCTTGTCACTGGCGGGGCGGGCTTCATCGGGAGCCACCTCGTGGACTGCCTTGTGCGCGGGGGAGCAGTAGTGACGGTCCTTGACGATTTCAGCAACGGACTGGAGGCCAACCTCATCGGTCCTGCATCCGCTGCCAGGCTGGTGCGGGGCAGCATCTGCGATCCGAGCGCGCTCGCCCTCGCTATCGAGGGTGCCGAGGTCGTATTCCACCTCGCGGCGATAGGAAGCGTCCCTCGGAGTCTTGAGATGCCGGAGAGGTATACGGAAGTGAACGTCACCGGCACCATGCGCGTGCTTCAGGCTGCGCGCGCAGCCGGGGTTCGTCGTGTCGTGTATTCGGCGAGTTCCAGCGCCTATGGGAATACGCCGATGCTTCCGAAGGCGGAAGCCGTGCGGCCTGACCCGCTATCGCCCTATGCGTTCACGAAGCTTGCCGGCGAGCACTTGATGCGCGCGTGGAGCTCTTCCTTCGGCCTGGAAACCGTGAGCCTCCGATATTTCAACATCTTTGGGCCACGGCAACGGCATGACTCCCCATACGCGGCGGTCATCCCCAAGTTCGCGATGCTCCTGCGATCCGGCGTTCGGCCCCAGATCTTCGGCGACGGTTCGCAGTCCAGGGACTTCACCTACGTTGACAACGCAGTGCACGCAAACATCCTGGCGGCTGCCGCGCCGGATGCGACTCGCGGCCAGGTCATTAACATCGCCTGCGGAACCCGTTTCAGCCTCTTGGACCTGCTCCGTCGAATGTCGGAGATTTTGGGTGTCTCGTGCGACCCGGAGTTCCTTCCCGCACGCATCGGTGACATCCGCGATAGCGAGGCTGACATTTCTGCTGCTGAAGCATTGATCGGTTACGTCGTCCAAGTGCCTTTCGAGGTGGGTTTGCGGCGCACGCTGCAAGCGCCGTAGTTTCCGACTCGGTCGCGGCGTGACCGCGGGATGAACCCTGTGACTCCCGTTTTTCTGCATCCATGGAGCTCTCCCTGGGTGTACGCGCGACTTTTGCCTTGATCGGCGCAGCCGGCTTCATCGCCCCCCCGGTACCTCAAGGCCATCAAGGAGACGGGCAACACGCTGGTGGCCGCCTTGGACCCGCACGACAACGTCGGCATCATCGATTCCTACTTTCCCGATGCGGACTTCTTCACGGAGCCCGAGCGCTTCGACCGCCACCTCGACAAGATGCACCGGGAGGGGCGGGGAGTCGACTTCATGTCGATCTGCTCCCCGAATTACCTCCATGACGCGCACATCCGCATGGCGCTCCGCAACGGCGCCCACGCGATCTGCGAGAAGCCGATCGTCCTGAACCCATGGAACGTCGACGCCCTGTCGGCGATCGAGTCGGAGACCGGCCGGCGGGTGCACACCATCCTGCAGCTGCGGCACCACCCCGCGATCATCTCGCTGCGCGACCGGCACTCGGCGGCGGGGGGAGGGGTTGCGGACGTCGAGGTGACCTACGTCACGTCTCGCGGGAAGTGGTACCACAGGAGCTGGAAGGGCAATGTCGAGAAGTCGGGCGGCATCGCGACCAACATCGGGGTCCACTTCTTCGACATGCTCGGGTGGATCTTCGGCGGGGTGCGCGCGTCGTCGGTGCACCTGCGGACCGACGACGCGGCGTCCGGGGTGCTCGAGCTCGAGCGCGCGAGGGTACGGTGGTTCCTCTCCGTGAATGCGGATCACCTGCCGCCCGAGCAGCGTTCCAAGGGCCAGCGCACCTTCCGATCGATCTCCGTCGACGGTTCCGAGGTCGAGTTCAGCGAGGGGTTCACCGACCTCCACACGGTCAGTTACCGCGAGATCCTCGCCGGCCGCGGTTTCGGCCTGCACGACGCCAAGCCATCGATCGAGATGGTGCAGGCGATCCGCCATGCGCCCCTCGAGGCTCCTGGCCCGGGCGCCCACCCGAGGTGTGCCCGGCCCGAGGCGGTGCACGGATGAGCGACTCCCCGGCCGGCTACTCCGTGCACCCATCGGCGATCGTGGATCCCGGGGCGGTCATCGGCGACGGGACTCGCGTGTGGCACTTCGTCCACGTCTGCGGCGGCGCGCGCATCGGGGAGCGCTGCTCGCTGGGCCAGAACGTGTTCGTCGGCAACCGGGTCACCATTGGCAGCAACGTCAAGATCCAGAACAATGTGTCGGTGTACGACAACGTCACGCTTGAGGACGACGTCTTTTGCGGGCCGAGCATGGTGTTCACCAACGTGTACAACCCGCGCTCCGCGGTGACGCGGAAGGATGAGTACCGGGACACCGTCGTGCGGAAGGGAGCGACGCTCGGCGCGAACTGCACCGTGGTGTGTGGGGTCACCATCGGCGAGCACGCCTTCGTCGCCGCGGGCGCGGTCGTCAACCGGAATGTGAAGCCCTTCGCGCTCATGGCTGGCGTGCCCGCGCGGCAAATCGGCTGGATGAGCAAGTTCGGCGAGCGCGTGCCGCTGCCGCTTGAGGGCCGCGGCGAGTACGCCTGCCCGCACACCGGTGACCGTTACGTGTTGGAGGGTGGGGCCCTTTCTGTCATGCCGCGCTAACCGCCGTACAGACGCCCCATCCACTCCTTCGCCACCCCGTCCACCTGCGCCAGCGCGATCCCGCGCGGGACGAGGAGCGCCCACGACCACCCTTCCGCCGCGCCGCGCGTCGAGAAGTCCGAGGGCAGGGCCGTGACGGTGAACCCCAGCCGCCGGTAGTGCTCGGCCGCGCGCGGAAGGTGCGCCGCGCTGCTGCACACGATCAGCGACTTCGCTCCCCGCTCGCGCAGCCGCTCGGCGACCAGCTGCGACTCGTCCGACGTGTATCGCGCGCGCCCGGCCGCGAGCGCCGCGCCCTCGGGCACGCCGCGCTCCACGGCGCGCCCGCGGTTCCACTCGCCTTCGGTGGGCGTGCCCTCGACGCCGGTGCCGCCGCCGCCGAACACCATCAGCGGCGCGCGACCGGCCCGGTACGCGGCCAGGGCCGTGTCGAACCGATCGCCGCCGTGCTTCGCGTAGAGGTGCACGGAACCGTCCTCGCGCCGCGTCGCGTACATCGACCCGCCCAGCACCACGATCGCGTCCGCCACCGGCAGCCGCTCGACCGCGATCGCCGGGTTCTCGCGTTCGAGCGTCCACGCCGCCCACCGCGCGACGAGCGGCGTGCTCGCCAGGTACAGGAGGAAGGCGCTTCCCGCCGCGAGCGCCACCGCCGGCCACGCCTGCCGCGGCGCCTTCCCGCGCCGCCATGACCACAGGCACCACGCCAGGCCCACGGCGATGCCAAGCATCAGCACGCACGACGGCATGAAGAGCATCGACCACCAGCGCGTGGCGACGAGGTTCATGGGTGGACATCCCCGATCGCGTTCGAATCGTGCGTCAGCAGCCGCATCAATCGCGTGTTGACGAACAGCTTCGCCTGGCCCGCCGAACGCTCCTCGAGCACGCCGGCCGCGACCAGCGCGCGCGCGTAGGTGGCCGCGGTCTGTCGCTTGGCGAGACCCGCATCGACGATGTCGCCGATCCGCAGGTACGGCCGCTCGAAGAGCAGCGACACGAGCTCGTGCGAATACGCCGCCTGGCATCGGTCCTGCACCACGCGCGCCGTGTGCGCCTGCAGCAGCCGGATGGCGCGCACTTTCTCGGTGGTCCACGTGGCGGTCCGCTCGACGCATTCGAGCATGAACTCGATCCACTGCGCCCACGCGCCCTGCGCGGTGACGTCGTGCAGCAGGCGGTAGTAGCGGTCCTTGTCCTCGATGATCGCGCGGCTCAGGTACAGGACGGGCTGCCCGATCAGGCCTTGGCTCACCAGGTACAGGCTGTTGAGCACGCGCCCGGTGCGACCGTTGCCGTCGGAGAACGGATGGATGGCCTCGAACTGGTAGTGGCCGATCGCCATCCGCACCAACGGGTCGAGCTCGCCGGGCTCGTTGAGGAACCGTTCCCAGTTGGCCAAGAGGTCGCGCAGGGCCTGTTCGCCCACGGGTGGCGTGTAGATGACCTCGCCCGTGCGGTCGTTTCGGAGCGCGGTGCCCGGCGTCCGCCGCACGGCCATCGGCGTTCCCTTGATCTCGGAGCACACGATCTCGGCGAGCCGCGTGCAGATCGGCCGTGCGTCAAGCTCGCGGAATCCGGCAAGCAGCGCGCCGCGGTAGCGCAGCGCCTCGCGGATCGAAGGAGACGCGCGCTGGTCGGCGGACAGGTGCTCGAACAGTTCGGCCGTGGTGGTGACGATGTTCTCGATCTCGGAGCTGGCCTGCGCCTCGAGCGTGGGAAACGCGCTCATCAGGATGCCGTGGTCCGGGATCAGGGCCGTCGCCTGGTTCAGGCCGGCAAGCGCCGCTCGCGCCGCCACGCATCGCTTCAGGACCGACTTCGTCTCGATCTCGCCCTGAGGCGGCAATGACGCAAGCTCCTGATGCGGTTGGTCCGGTCGCCACCGCACGGGATCGGAATTGGCGTGGCCATCCGTCACGATCCGGGAGTCTATGTCGATCCGATCGACAAGTCCATATAACCTGTCGATTTACCTCGGATTTTTCGACACGCCCATCCCCCGCTCCTCCCACCGCTCCGCGCCCACCAGTTCCCGCGCCCGCGCGCGCGCCGCCGGGTCCGGCGCCACCATCGACAGGATCACCGTGAAGCCTTGGTCGTTCAGGAGCTTGGCGATCTCCGCGGCGCGGCGCAGGTTCTCGCTGCGCTCCTCGTCGCTGAAGCCGAGGTCCTTGCTGATGCCCCGGCGCAGCGCCTGGCCGTCGAGCACCACGACCGCCGCGCCCTCGTCGAAGAGCGTGCGCTCGAGTTCGAGCGCCGCGCGCGTCTTGCCGGACTTCGG
>JBEIVF010000132.1:0-5851 GCA_040374005.1 Gemmatimonadaceae bacterium
CGGCGAGCACGCCGAGGATCACGAGGCCGAGCACCACCCGATACGCCGCGAAGATGCCGTACCCGTTGGTCTTCACGACGCGGAGGAGGACCGCGATGGCGAACCAGCCGCTCGCGGCCGCGGTGGTGATGCCGACCGCGAGCGGCAACAGGGCATTACTCTCTCGCACCGCGTCGGGGGTCTTGAGGATGGCGGCCGCCATCGTGATCGGCATGGAGAGCAGGAACGAGAAGACGGCCGCACTCCCGCGATCGGCGCCAATGGCCCGCCCTGCCGTGATGGTCGCCCCAGAGCGCGACACCCCCGGCACCAGCGCGGCGACCTGCGCGAGCCCGACGATCACGGCATCGCGCCACCGGAACGCGGCGAGGGCGCGCGTGGACGGCGCATGGCGATCGACCGCCCAGAGGATGATGCCGAGCACGATCAACGCGGAGGCGGTGATCACCGGCGCGCGGAAGACCGTCTCGGCGTAGTCCTCCAACAACAATCCGCCGAGCGCGGCCGGGATGGTGCCGATGATCAAGAGGATCACCCGCCGCTCGTCGACGTCGCGTGGACGTCCACCGGCGCCGACCAAGCGGACACCGGCCTTGCAGAGGGACACCCACTCGGCGCGGAAGTACCACAGCACCGCCGTGAGCGTGCCGATGTGCAGCGCCACGTCGAACGCGAGCCCGGGGGCCGGCCAGCCGAAGATCCACGGCGTCAGCGATAAGTGCGCGCTCGAACTGATGGGGAGGAACTCCGCGAGTCCTTGGACCACCCCGAGGATGGCGGCCTGCCAGAGCGTGAGTTCGTTCACCGCAGGGCCTCGGCATATAGTGCTTCATACTGCGCGAGGACGGCATCGAGCGAGAAGCGCGCACGCGCATCGGCGGCGGCGGCATCGCGCATCGTCTGCAGGCGCCCGGGATCACGCAGGATCGCGATGGCCGCGTCGCCCATCTCGTCCACCGCGCCCAGCGGGGCGAGATGGCCGGTGATGCCGTGCTGGACGACCTCTGGCAGGCCGCCGACATTGGTCGCGACCACCGGCACGCCGCTCGCGAGCGCCTCGAGCGCACTCAGGCCGAACGATTCGGACTCGGAGGGCAGGAGGAACAGGTCGGCGGCCGCCAGCAACGGTGCGACATTCTCGATACGCCCGAGGAAGCGGACATCGTGGTGCACGTTGAGGGCGCGCGCTTCTTCCTCGGCCTCGGTGCGATCCGGGCCGTCGCCGACCATGATCAACTTGGCCGGACCGGACGCCCGCACACGGGCGAAGATGCGGATCACGTCAACGACGCGCTTCACGGCGCGGAAGTTCGAGATGTGCATCAACACCGGGGCCCCGTCGGTGAACGAATCGCGGAGTCCGTGGCCCCAGCGCGTGCGGTCATACACGGTGGGGTCCACGAAGTTGTAGATCACATCGACATCGCAGCCCGCGCAGCCGAACGCGCGGATGGTCTCGTCCTTTAGGTACTGCGAGACGGCCGTGATGCGGTCGGACTTCTCGATGGAGAACTTGGTGATGGCATGGAATGAGTGCTCCTGCCCCACCAACGTGATGTCGGTGCCGTGGAGCGTGGTGATGACCTTGACGTCGTTCCCTTGCTCACGCAGCATCTCCCGGGCGATCCACGCGCTGGTCGCATGCGGGATCGCGTAGTGCACGTGCAGGAGCTCGAGCCCTTGCTCCATCACCACTTGGTGCATGCGCACCGCGAGCGCGAGGTCGTACGGCGGATACTGGAAGAGCGGATACCGCCCCACATCGACTTCATGGAAGTACACGCGCGGCAGATACTCGGGCAGTCGGAACGGCGGCTGGTACGTGATGAAATGCACTTCCCAGCCGCGCGCCGCCAAGGCGATGCCGAGCTCGGTCGCCACTGCGCCCGAGCCCCCGTACGTCGGATAACAGGTGATCCCGATCTTCACGCCGTTGTCTCCTCGTCCCACCAGGCGCGAGCGATCGCCCACGCATTGGGCGCCTCCGGATCGAGGCGCGTCACTGGTCCGTGCGTCAGTTGGCGCCGGCACCACGTTCGTTGTCGCCGTGCATACTGCCGCGTCTCCGTCACGATCGCGTCGCGCACCGCTCGGGTGACGCCATCGGCCTCGACCGCCGCTCGCAGCCGCTCGTATCCGCAGCCGCGCCACGCCGGCGCGGTCACGGGCACGTGGGCCATCAGCGTGCGCACCTCGTCGACCCAGCCGGACGCCAGCATCTGATCCACCCGATCGGCGATCCGCCCGTCGAGTGATGCCCCTGGATCCACTACAAGATAGCGGACGGGCCGCGGCGGGATCGTCGGCGCCGCGCGGTGCCACTCGGACAAGCGCACCCCCGAGAGCAGGGCCATCTCGATCGCGCGGCGCCACTGGGCGTGTCCGAGCGTGGCGATGGCCGGGTCGAGTGCCTCGCACCAGCGCTGGAGCGTGGCGTGGTCCATCGTCATCAGCTCGGCGGCGAGCGCCGTGCGCGCCGGTTCGGGGAGCTCCGGCATCGGAGCGAGCGGCGCCACGAGCGCCGCGACCCAGAATCCGGTGCCGCCGACCAGCACCGGCGTGCGCCCCGTCGCGGCGACCGCGTCGAGCCACCCCGCCGCGTGCGTGGCGAAGCGCGCCGCGGACCAGCGGTCGGCCGCGTCCGCGACATCGATCCCCACGTGCGGCACGAGGACTTGCTCCTCCGCCGTCGGCTTGGCGGTGCCGATGTCGAAGCCGCGATACACGAGACGCGAGTCGGCGCTGATGATCGTCCCGCGCCCGTGCATCGCCAGGCGGAGCGCCAGGGCCGACTTCCCCGCGGCCGTGGGGCCGATGATGACGCGGAGACTACTGACGGCCGAAGCGGCGTTCAAGCTCGTCCCACGTGAGTACGACGATGGTCGCGCGGCCATGCACGTCATGCGCCGCGAGCGTGGTGCGGGCCAGCTCAGCGTACAACGCGCGCATCTCGGCGAGTTGCAAGACATCGCCGGCCTTGATGGCGGCCTTGCAGGCGACGGTCGCTGCCAACTTCTCGTGCCGTGCATGCGACGCCGCGTCGCGGTCCCCCGCGAGCGCCGCGAGGGTCTCGCGCAAACAGCGGGCGGCATCGAAGCGCGGATGCGGCAACGGGACCGCGCTGATCAGCAACGTGTCGCCCCCGAAGCCTTCGATCTCGAAGCCGAGTCGTTCGAGCATCGGCCGCGTGGCATCGACCACGTCGGCCTCCGCGGGTGAGAGATGCAACGTCAGCGGTAAGAGCAAGCGCTGCGCGGGCGCGTCGCCGGACTCGAGCGTGCGCATGAACCGTTCGTACAGGATCCGTTCATGCGCCGAGTGCTGATCGATGAGCACGACACCATCGTCGCGCTCGGCCATCATCCAGGTGCGCCGCAGCTGGAGGAGCGGCGGGATCTCGATCGGCGTGTCGGTGCTCGGCACGGCGTGCGGGACCGCGGGCCGCGCGGGCGTGTCGGTGCCAACAGACGCGGAGGACCCGGCGGTGAACAAGGGCCCGATCGCCATCGGCGCGCGGAGCACTTCGATGTCGACGCGGGCTAGCGCCGCGGGGGCCGGCGACCACACGCGGACGCCGGCCACGCTCTCGACGGTGCCCAAGGCACGACGCACCGCGCCCTCGACGACGCCCTCGAGGGCCCATCGATCGCGGAAGCGCACCTCCGCCTTGGCAGGGTGCACGTTCTCATCCACATCCTCGCCGGGCAGATCCACGACCAGCACCAACGAGGGGCGCGTGCCGGACGGGATCGTGGTGCGGTACGCCGCTTCCGCGGCGCGCACGATGCCGGTGTCCCGGATGGCGCGCCCGTTGACGATGAGCAGGACACGCCGCGCGCTGGTCCCGACGTCGCTCGGCTTCTCGATCACGCCGTGCACACGCACCGGACCACGCACATCGTCGACGGCCACGAGACTCCCCGCGAGGTCATCGCCCCACACCTGCCCCACGCGCTCGCGGAGCGACGCGGCCGGCGCGAGCGAGAGCTGGGTCTTCCCGTCGTGACTCGCGGTCAACCGGAGCGACGGACGCACGAGCGCCGCCGTGGCGAGGAGGTCGCTGATCGCGCGCCACTCGGTGCGTGCCGCGCGCAGGAACTTGCGGCGGGCCGGGATCTGCGCGAAGAGTCCCTCGACCTGCACCGTGGTGCCGCGACGTCGCGCGCTCGGGATCACGTCGGTGAGGTGGCCATTCACCACGCGCACGGTGGTCGCGTCGCTCTCGCGTTCGGCGGTCTCGATGGTGAGGGTGGACACCGATCCGATCGCGGGGAGCGCTTCGCCGCGGAACCCGAAGCTCCGCACGCCGACGAGATCGCTCGCGGCGCGGATCTTGGAGGTCGCATGGCGACTCACAGCGAGGACGGCATCGTCGCGTCCCATCCCGTGCCCGTCATCGCTGATGCGGATCAGCGCGCGCCCACCGTCGAGCACGGTGACATCGATCGCCGTGGCGCCCGCGTCGAGGGCGTTCTCCACGAGTTCCTTGACCACCGAAGCCGGACGCTCGACGACCTCGCCGGCCGCGATCTGGTCGGCGACATGGCTGGGCAGGACGGCGATGCGCGATGTCATCGGCGAAATCTCCCGTGCGGACGCAACAGGGTCAATCACGCAGTGGTCGGCCGTCGAGCGCGAGGAGGGCCCGTGCGTCGAGCCAGCCGACGCGGCCACCACCCGCATCCACGCGTGCCCACACCGGACCACGCTCCAGCACCTGCACGACCTCGCCCGTGAGCGGCGACGCGCCACTCTCGCTCCCCAGCGCCGGTAAGGCGCGCAGCGGCATGCTGGCTTGCACGACCGCGAGGTCGTCGCTCCGGCCCCGATGCTGCGCGGCCGCGGCGAGGGCTACCAGTGCCGCCCCGGTGCCGGCCATCCCGAGGACGAGACGCCCCCCCGCGCCCCACCACGCGCACATCCACGCGGCGCTCCACAGGAGCAGGCCGAGCCACGCGAGTGCGGCGACCGGCACCGGCCACACCGCCGCGCGTGGGACCGCGCTCACCGCCCCGATCACGCGGAGTTGCTCGCGCGCCTCGCCATCGAGCGGCGCGAGGCGCGTCACCTGTTGCCACCCGACGACGGCGCGCGCGGTGTCCGTGGCGGCCCAGCTGGCGATCGCCGCGTTGCGCCAGGCGACGACCACACGCGGCGCGCCATCGGCGGCGGCGAAGAAGGCCGTGGCGGCCGCGCGCGGATCCGTGGACGTCGCGGCCAGACCATCGGCGAAGTCCTGCGTCGGCGTCCGCGATGACTGGGCGCTCGCGGCCGCGCCGCACAACAGCGGGATGAGCAGCAGGGCGCGCTGGGCTGATGCGTGGCGACGGTCCAGCCGCACCGCTTCACGGTCCACGGCGGACACCAGATCGGCGAGGTCGGCGCCAGATGGCACCGGGTGACGGTCCACGGTGGGACCATAGCTCGCCCGATCGAGTACCGCCGCGGCGGCGGCCACGCGAGCGGCGGTCGTGCCCGTGACACCGGCGCGTCGGAACACGCGCTCGGCCGCCGCCGTCTCGGTCCACGGGATCGCTCGGCCGACACGGTCCTCTAACGCCGCCACGAAGAGCGCCCGCTGCTCGCCAGGCGTGGTGGAGAGGTATTCGATTAATATTGGCGGTGGTTTCCCAATTAAGCATTCACTTGGTTTTGACTATGATTATGCGTTCATGATAAATGAAATAGTGGGTACTATTAAAAAAACATGTAAAAAAGCACGCGTACCCATGCCGCATATCTATACTGAATTTGGCAGTTTTACTGTAGGTGAAAGCATGGCGCATATTTATTCTGTAATTGCAGAAAAAATTCAAAATGATAGAGAAATTTGGTACATGATTGATTCTTC
>JBEIVF010000103.1:0-6893 GCA_040374005.1 Gemmatimonadaceae bacterium
GCCCACGAACGCATGGCGCCCCACGCGCACGAACTGGTGGAACGCACAGAGCCCCGAGATGATCGCGCGGTCCTCCACGATCACGTGGCCGGCCAACTGCGTCGCATTGGAGATGATCACGCCGTCGCCCAGCTGACAATCATGCGCGAGATGGACGTACGACATGAGGAAGCAGTCGCTCCCGACGCGAGTGACCCACGAATGCGAGGTCGCGCGATTCACCGTGGCGTACTCCCGCACCGCGGTCCGATCGCCGATCTCGACCCAGGTCTCCTCGCCCTTCCACTTGAGGTCCTGCGGCTCGCCGCCGATCACTGACCCGATACCGATGCGCACGCCCTGCCCCAAGCGCACGTTCGCCTCCAACACCGCACGCGGCCCGATGACGCAGTCGTCGCCCACGGTGCACTGCGGACCGATGATCGCGCCGGGGCCGACCGTGACATTCGCGCCAATCTGCGCGCCCGCGTCCACGAGCGCCGTCGGATGGATGGTCGTACTCACCGGTCGCGCACCATGGCCGCCATGTCCGCCTCAGCGACCACCTGACCGTCCACGGTGGCCACGCCGCGCATCTTGCAGACCATGCCCCGCACGTGCACCAACTCCACCTCGCAGCGGAGTTGATCGCCGGGCTTCACCGGACGGCGGAACTTCACGTTGTCGAGCGACATGAAGTACACGACCTTGCTCTCGGGGTCCCCCACGGTGTCCATCAGCAGCATCCCACCGATCTGCGCCATGGACTCGATGATGAGCACCCCGGGCATGATCGGATGCCCCGGGAAATGCCCCTGGAAGAACGGCTCGTTGATCGTCACGTTCTTGATGCCGACGATCTTCTTGCCCTCGTCGATGTCGATGATCTTATCGACGAGCAAGAACGGATAGCGGTGCGGAAGCACCTTCATGATCTCTTCGATTCCCATCACGCGCACCTCCTGCGCGAATCGTTGCTCCAACGCTCGGACGAACAGCACGGTCCCGCGATGACTCGGCTTGGATGCCGTGATCACCCCACGGACTCGGCGACCCAGCAGCGCGAGGTCGCCCACGAGGTCGAGGGCCTTATGCCGCACGAACTCATCAGGCCAACGCACCGCACCATCCACCAGCCCGGTCTCATCGAGCACCACGGCGTTCGCCGTGGATGCCCCTTGAATCAAACCCTGTGCACGGAGCGCCTCCACCTCGCGCACGAATCCGAAGGTCCGTGCCGCCGCGAGCTCACGTTCGAAGATCTCGGGCGTCACCGCCCAGCGCCCGGACTGCGCGCCGATCAAGGGGTGCGGGAACGCGATCGACACGTCCACCGTGAGCCCCACGCCAGGGGACGCCTCGTACACCGACTCGCCATCCTCGACGCGGAGGGTGTCGGTGACCACCAGCTCACCGGGGCACCCGGCCTGGAGCACGACACCGCAGGTCTGGAGGGCGGCGATGAACGGCTGCGCACTGCCATCGGCGATCGGGGGCTCTGGCCCGGTCATCTCGATGATCAGATCGTCGATCTGCAACCCCGCGACGGCCGCGAGCACGTGCTCCACCGTGTGCAGCGCGTCATCACCGGTCCCAAGCTGGGTCCGCCGCTCGCTCAGCTCCGCGATGTGCACGAGCGCAGGGATCCGCGGCTGTGACGGGCGGTCCGTCCGGACAAACACGATGCCCGCCCCCGGCGCGCCGGGGGCGAAGGTCAGCGCGCAGGGCCGACCGAGGTGGAGGCCGACCCCCTCCACCGTCGCGCGCCCAGCGATCGTTCGCCGCCGCCAGGTCATGGACGCTGACCGGGCAGGAGTCGCTCCAGCTCGCGCAGGATGCCCGTCAATCGCCGGACCGCAGCCTGACCACGCAGGATCTCCTTGTGCGGACGCGCCGGGAACCCCGACCACGTCTCCCCAGCCGGGATATCACACGCAGCACCGCCCCGCGCGGCGATCCGTGCGCCATCGCCGATCGTCAGATGCCCAGCGGCGCCCGACTGCCCCGCCATGATGACGCCGTTCCCCAGCGTGGTCGACCCGGAGATCCCGACCCCCGCCATCAGCAGGCATAACCGGCCGATCCGCACATTGTGCGCGATGTGGCAGAGGTTGTCGATCTTGGTGCCAGCCCCGATGACGGTGTCGCCGATGCTCCCACGGTCGATCGTGCAGTTCGCCCCCACTTCGACATCCGACTCGATCACACAGCCACCAACGTGGGGGATCTTGCGGTGCACGCCATCCGCGTACACGTAGCCGAATCCATCGGATCCCACCCGCGTCCCGGCGTGCAGCACCACGCGGTCGCCCAGCACCGTCCCCGGATAGAGCGTCGCGTGCGAGACCAAGTGCACGTGGGCCCCGAGGCGTACCCCCGGGCCCACGTCGCAGTGTGGCCCGATCCACGCCCCGTCGCCGATGACGGCCCCGTCGCCCACACACGCGAAGGGTTCGATCGTGACATCGCGCCCGATCGTGACGTCGGCCCCGATCACCGCCGAGGCATGCACGCCCTGCGGCCGGGCCGGCGGGGCATACAGACGCGGCAACAGTGTGATGAGCGCCGCGTGCGGATCCGGCACCAGGATGCGCGCCGGCACATGGGCCGCGGCGGGCGCTAGCTCGGACGTGACCAGCACGATCGCCGCGCGGGTCGCGGCGATCTCATCCGCGTACCGAGCATCGCCGAAAAAGCTGGCTTGGGTGCCCGTGGCGGTAGGGAGCGGCGCAAAGCCGTCCACCCACGCTGCTGGGTCTCCCTCAAGGATCCCGCCCAGCAACGTGGCGATATCGGCTGCCCGAACCCCGCCCCCTTCAGGACGGTGGTCGGACCCGCCGGCCGAACTCACTGCGGCGGCGGGACTCGACGGACGCCGGCACCACCGGCGTTGGCCGGACCGGCCGGCGGGGGCGTGCCCGCGACCGGTGCCGTCTTCGGCGCCGTGACGGGCGGGGCTGGCTGCTGCTTCACCTTGGCCAACACGCGCTGGGTGATGTCCAAGTTCCGATCGAAGGCCACGAGGTTGTTGTTATCCGACGCCACATCGAAGATCAGCGTGATGCCGTCCGCGTGGCGCACATCATGGATGACCTTGTTCACGAGCTCGATCATCGGTTGCAACAACTCCGCCTGGCGCGTGGACGCCCGCTCTTCGAGCGCCGAGGTCCGCGCGCGGTACGCGCCTTCCTTGTCACGCAGCGCCTTCTGGCGCTCCTCGCGCTGGGCGGGGCTCAACGTCGCCTCGACCTTCTGGTACTCGCCGATCATGGCGCTGAGCGAGTCTCCCATGCGCGCCGCTTCGGCCTGCATGAGCTTGAACTCGCGATCCCACGCGGCGGATGCCTCGACGCGCCCGGGGGCGCCATCTAGGAGCAGCCGTGAATCGAGCACCGCCACCTTGACGGCTGCGCCGGCCTGGGCCGACGCCGCGAACGGGGTGCCACCAACGAGGAGCGCGGCGACCGCCACGCGAAGAATGTGCTTCATGATCGAACTCCTAACCGTGGATTAGAAAAGCTGGCCCAACCGGAAATGTAGCTGGAACTTCGGATCGCGGTTCCCCGCGAGGTCGAGGCGATCGAACCCGTAGGCCCAGTCCAATCCCAAGGGGCCCAGCGGGGTCACGGTGCTCAGGCCGATACCGGCACCGCGATACAAGCGGGTCGGGTCGAACTCACGCGGCGACTCCCACACATTACCCGCATCGTAGAAGAAGTTCAGGTAGAACTGGGCGTTGAACCGGATACCCAGCTCGACCGTCGACACGAAGAAGGCACTGCCGAACGACTCCCGCTCGGCATTGAACGTCGAGGTGCCGGTGAGGAACCCGCGTGGCGTGATCGAGAACTCCGGGTAGCCACGCAGCGGCTCACCGAACTGTACACCGCCGAGGGCGAAGCGCTGGGAGAAGAAGAACGGCCCCGTGTTCCCCATGACGGCGCCCGCGCGAGACGAGAGGCCGAGGGTGACCTCGACGGGCTGTGACCCGGGCCGCGTCCCCCCGAAGCTGTAGAGCGGTGCGAACGTGCGGGACTCGGCCGTGTACCGCTGGAAGTTAGCGGTGCCACCCAGCGGACCCCCATTGAACTGCGCGGACGCCGTCTGGAGGGATCCGGCGGTCGGGAATGGCAACCCGATCCGGGTGTCGCGCGTGATGTCCACCGCCAAAGCCGACCGGATGCAATTCACACACGACTGGTCGTTCTGGACGGTGCCCAACAACCCGGCGGTACCGAACTGCACGCCCTCGCCGGTATACGACACGAAGACCCGCGTGAAGTTCGATCCTGGGAAGGGCAGACCCGCGCGCACCGAGCCACCGATCCGCGTGGACTGGCCAAGGTCGGCGATCTGGAACCGCGCTTGCGAGCGATACAGGTTGATGGTGCCGGACAGCCGCGACCGCTTGATGGAAGGGTCGCTGTACGACAGGTTGAAATCGTTGATGAACCGGCCGAACTGCCAGTTGAGCGAACCGCGCTTGCACTTGCCGAACAGGTTGGGCTGTTCCAATCCGACGAAGCCGCCGACGCCCACGCCCTGCCCCATCGACGCGCCGAAATTGATGTTGCCGGTGCGCTTCTCGGTCAGATCGAAGATGACGTTGAGATCGCCGTTCTGATCGGGCTCCGTCCGCGGCTCCTTCAACGACTCGAAGAAGCCCATGTTCTGCAAGCTCTGATAGCTGCGGATCAACCGGTCCCGGCTGAACAACCCGCCCGGGATCAAGATGATGGCATCTCGGATGCACGCCTCGGTGGTGTAATCATTTCCGAGGATGTCGATCCGGTTGACCAAGGCTGGGTTCCGTTCGACGATCTCGAGCCGCATGTTGACGGTCGGCGTCGAATCGGCACCCATCGAGCGCTCGAGGACCGGCTCCACCTGCGCGTAGATGTACCCGTCGTTCTGATACGCGCCTTGGATGGCGATGACCGCGTTCTCCCACCGCGACCGATCGAACCGATCCGGATCGAACTCCTTTCCGCGCACTAGGTTCATCGCCCGTTCACTGAGCGACGGGCCGGCATCACCGAACGGGAAATAGCGTCGGAGGTCGGCGTCGGTGAAATGGCGGTTCCCATTCAGCGAGAACGTGCCCACCCGATACGACGGCCCTTCCTCGAGCTCGAGCTCGACGATGCCCTTGCCGAGCTCGCGGTCCACGCGCAGCGTGTCACGCAGGATCTGGAAATCGATGAATCCACGCTCGGCATAGAACTGCGGGAGGAGTTCGCCGAGGTCAGCGACATACTTGTCCTCGTCGTACTCCCCCTTCCGGAACCAGAAGAAGCCCTCCGGCTTGGTCTTCATCGCACCGACGATCGCCGTGGCACTCATCTGCGCGTTGCCGGTGATGAGCAACTGGGAGATGGCGAGACGACGGCCTTCCTCAACGCGGAACAGCAACTCGATCTGGGACGAGTCCACCCAAGTGGTCTCGGGCTGGATGCGCGTGAGATAGAACCCGTTCGTTTCGTACAACGAATCGATGCGGGCGATCGCCTTGGTGACGAGCGCCGGATCGACCGGACGTCGCAGGAACAACTCGATCTTGTCGCTCACTGCGCGCGACGAGACGAGCGCCGGCCCCACGACATCGATCTTGCTCAAGGTCGGACGCTCGACCACCGTGACCGCGATGTGCGCCGACGTCGGGGAGATCGTCTCGCAGGCGAGCCGCACGTCATCGAACATGCCGGTGCCGTACAGGGCGCGCGCCGCGCGCTGGATCATCGGCACATTGAGCTCGTTGCCCAACACCAAGCCGCTCTGCGTCACCACCTCGGCCCGCGTCACGCGCTTCAGGCCGCGTACCACCAGGGAATCGGGGCGCAGGCAAGGGTCAGCCCCCGCGGCCTGAGCCGAGAGGCCAGCAGCGGGGACCAGCACGAGCAACGCAAAAAGACGGAATATCCGAGGCATTCCTTAATTATACACGCCGTGGGGCCGGTGATGTTGCACCGGTCGTCCCACGGCCGGTCCGGGCGCCGTTCAGACCTTCGGAACGGGCGTCAGCACGCGGAAGGCCAAGCGCTCGCCCCCCTCGGCCAGCGCGATCTCGATCTCGTCGCCCTTTTGGAATTCGCCCATGAGGATCTTCTCCGACAGCGGATCCTCGATCCACCGCTGGACCGCCCGCTTCAGGGGTCGAGCCCCATACGCTTCGTCATACCCGTGCTGCACGAGGAAGTCGATGGCCGCGTCCGACAGCTTGATGTGCAGCTCCTCCTCGGCCAACCGCGATTCCACATCCTTGAGCACGATGCCAACGATGTTGGCGATGTGGTCCTTCGAGAGCGGGTGGAACACGATGACGTCGTCCACGCGGTTCAGGAACTCGGGGTTGAACGCATGCCCCAGCTCTTCCTTCACTTTCTCGGCGATGCGGGCGAAATTGCCCGCCGCGTCGCCGCTCGTGAAGCCCATCGTCTTGTTCTTCGTGATGTCCTTGGCGCCGACGTTGGACGTCATGATAACCACGGTGTTCTTGAAGTCGATGACGCGCCCGTAGTTGTCCGTCAGGTGCCCCTCATCCAGGACCTGGAGCAGGATGTTGAAGACGTCCGGATGCGCCTTCTCGATCTCGTCGAGCAGGATCACCGAGTATGGCTTCCGGCGCACGGCCTTGGTGAGCGTGCCCGAGTCCTCGTAGCCCACATAGCCCGGTGGGGCACCGATGAGTCGCGACACGGAGAATTTCTCCATGTACTCGCTCATGTCCACCCGGATCAAGGCACTGACATCCGCGAACAAGAACTTGGCCAGCGAACGCGCCAACTCCGTCTTGCCGACGCCCGTGGGGCCCGAGAAGATGAAGCTGCCGATCGGACGCTTGGGGTCCTTGAGACCGGCCCGGCTCCGACGGATCGCCCGCGCGATGGCGCGAATGGCCTCGTCCTGACCGACCA
>JBEIVF010000151.1:0-5023 GCA_040374005.1 Gemmatimonadaceae bacterium
GCTCGGCCTGCCGCGTCAGCGTATTGAAGAGCGTAAAGGTGGTCACGGCCTAAAGATAAACGCGAAGTACAGCCCCGTGCTTCTCGTGCTACTCGTGCTTCTCGTGCTTCTGCCCGTCGTGCTACGGTTCTTCGCGGACTACTCGGCTGCCGTACACCGGTATCCGTAGATCGCGGAGGAGCGAGAGGATCGACTCTGGTGTTGCCCCCTCCAGCGGCACTCTGAGGTGTGCTCCGCGGCGGCGGGTTTTGAGTGGGTACAGCCGCTCGACCACTCTGTCGGGCGACGGCACATCGAGCTCAAGCGCTATGCGACGACCCGTCGGGACCGCGCCGAGTGCGGTTCTGGTGAGCACCCCACGCTCGAGCGAATAGCTGGCAGCGGCGGGCGCCACCGCCCCGTGCTGCCGTGCCGCCCACAGCACGGCGACCCCCGTGGCGGTGATGCGCTCCAGCGTCTTGATGAACGCGGCGCGACTCACGGCGTCGGGGCCGCCATCGAGATCGTCCACGAGCAGCAGCTTGGGCCCGGGGATCAGCGCCGTCGCCAGCGCCAGCCGCGCACGATGCGCCTGCGACAATAGCGCCGTACGCAGGTCAGCCACTTCGCTGAGCCCGCACAACTCGATGAGTTGCTCGGCGCTCCGTGCCGTGCCCGGATCGTGCAACTCGCGGATCGTGGCCGCGTACATCAACGCCTCACGCGTCGAGAGGAACCCATACGGCGGCGCGCGGTCGGCTGCGTACGCGATGCCGGCGGGCGGGCGGTTGGGGCGCGGTGGGAGCGCGGGCCAATGGACCTCGCCGTGATCCGGCCGGAGCATGCCTGCCGCACAGAACAGCAGCGTGGTCTTGCCGCCACTGCGTGCGGCCTCCACGGTCACGAGCTCGCCAGGCATCACGCGCAGTGTGATGCCGCGCAGCACCTCGACGGATGCGGAACAGCCCGCAAGCCCGGCGTGATAGGCTTTGTGCAGACGAACGAGACTGAGAACGGGTAAAGACACGAACGGCGCTCCGAGGGGGGAGCGCCGAGTGTAGGGGTTGCGGCGTGCTGACGTGGTACCGCGCGAACGCGGGCCTAATGTTTTGTACGCGCCAGGTGGAAATCCATGATCGCATCCACCAACGGCGCCGGATCATACCGCACCGCATCCGTACACGGCCGCGCCGTCTCCACCATCGTCTGACGCACCGCCGCCTCGGCCGCCGCGTCATCGAGGTCATAGGTATTGAGCGCCACACCGAGCACCGGCGCGGGCCGCAACGGACGGACGATCGCCTCGTGCAACGCGATCAACTCGCCCAACGGCGGGATCGGACACCACTCGTTGTGCCCGATGGCCTTCCGCGGCGGCTGCGCACACATCAGCATCGCATGCGGGAGCGTGCCGTGGATGAGACCGTACGTCACGCCCGAGTAGCCGGGGTGGATGATGCTCCCCTGCCCTTCCACCAGCACGATATCGGCGTCCTTCGCCGCACGCAGGACCAAGTCCTCCGCCGCGCCAGCGATGAAGTCAGCGACGACGGCATCGACCGCAGTGCCCCAACCTTCGACGAGGATGCCGGTCTGCCCGGTCGCCGCGAACGCGACCTTCACGCCGCGCGCGCGCAGTGCATCACGCAACTGCAACTGCGTGGTCATCTTCCCGATGTTGCAGTCGGTGCCCACCGTGAGGATGATCGTCGCGGCCACATCGCGCGTGCGACCCGCGGCCACGGGTAGATCGATCGGCGGACGACGCAGATCGTGGATGGTCGCGCCGTGCGCCGCCGCGAGCGCGGCGAACTCGGCATCATCGCTGATGAAGAAGTGCAACCCGCTCCAGATGTCCATGCCGGCGCGGAGCGCATCGGCGACGATCACGCGCCACGCATCGGGCAAGCGGCCACCCTGCGGCGCAATACCGATGAGCAACGCCGTGCCGCCGAGGGCACGACCTTCGGCGAGCGTGGCGACCACGGGAAGCGCACCGCCAAAACCCAGTACGTCTTGGGCGGTGCGTCCCACTTGGGTCGAATCGATCACCGCCGCCACGCGGTCCGGCGAATACCGGATGCACGCGTTGGCGGTCTTCGATGTGAGGGGACCGAACTTTCCCTCACAGAGCATTACATAGCGCAGTCGCTTACCCTTGCTTGCCGTCGGTCAAACGCTCGATGTCGGCGTTGACCGTCTCTTCATTCGCGCCCGCACCGAGCTGACGCGCGGGGGCCGAGCTGCCGGCGCCCAACAATCCCATCTTCTGCTTGAGTTCGAGCAGCGCTTGATCGGCGTTCAGCCCGCCCGCCGACTTCTCGAGCTGCTTGAACTCGTTCTGCAACTTGTCGCCCGAGAACTCTTCGTTGATCTCGACGGTCGCCTTGATCTGCCGCTCGTTCTGCTCGATGCGCTCTTCCATCCGCGCAAAGGCCTCGAACGCCGACTTCTCGTCGAGCGATCCCATCGTCTGCGCGATGCGCTGCTGCGCTTCGGCCCGACGCTGACGCGCGAGCAACAAGTTCTTCTTGCGCTTTGCTTCTTCGATCTTGTCGTTGAGGTCGCGGAGCGAGTTCTTCAGCGACTCGGTCTCGGTCTTGTGCGCTTCCCACGTCACCTGCAACTGCTGCGCGTGTGACATGTGCTCTTGCTGACGCACCAGCGCCTGCTTGGCGAGGTCGTCGCGGCCTTCTTGGATGGCGAGCATCGCCCGCTTCTCCCAATCCTGGCTCTGCTTGAACTCAGCGTCGGTCTGATCGCGCAGTCGCTTCTCGTCGGCGATCGCGGCCGCGACCTGCTGCTTGGCCTTGGCCAACTGGTCGCGCATATCGACGATGATCTGGTTCAACATCTTCTCTGGGTTCTCGCTCTTCGAGATCAGATCGTTGATGTTGGACTTGAGGACGGTGGCCAAACGGTCGAAGATGCCCATGATCAGCGGCCCTCCTTGTAGTTGGCCAGTTCACGGAGATGTCCCGAGAGGGACAAGGTCATGCTCTCATACGCGGCCACGAACTCTTCAAAGTCGAGATGGCCGAGTTCGAGCGCCTCGGTGAGCACGACGGCATTCTCTTGGATGCCGTACGAGCCGTGCAACAGGTCGTTCGCGTTCCACTCGAGCAACTGGCGCGAGAGCTTGGCCACTGCCGCGACGTCAGCGGGGAGCTGCATCACCTTCACGCGCAGCACCACGACGGGCGGCGCATAGCTGACGACGACGTCCACCTCGATCTCGCCGCCAGGGCGCACGACCCAGAGGCCGGACTCGACTTCCTTCCAACTGTCACCCTCGGTCGCGAGGCGATCGAGGAATCCTTCGATGTCTTCACGGGCCAGCACAGCAGACCTCCGCTTGAGCGATGTGTCCCGTCCCGTACGCACAGGTACGGCGCGGGTTTCGCGGACCCCTAGAAAGTACGTCCGGCGCGGAAACCCCGCGATGGGGGCGCCCCTTCTGGCGGCCTAGCTCTTCTTGATCTGGACGAGGCGATCCTTGGCGAGGCGGCGCCCCGTGGGCGTCGCGGCGAGCCCGCCCCCGGCGGTCTCCTTGTACCGGACGTCCATCTCGCGGCCGATCTGCCCCATGGTGTCGATCACTTCGTCGGGCGGGATGGCGAAGGTCACCCCCGCCAAGGCCATCTCGATCGCCGCCAGCGCGATGGCGGCGCCGGTGGCGTTGCGGAACACACACGGCAGCTCGACGAGCCCGCCGAGCGGATCGCAGACCAGGCCGAGCGTGCCCTGCTGGGCCAGCGCGACGGCGTGGCCCACCTGCGACGGGGTGCCGCCGAGCATTTCGGTCGCGGCACCGGCCGCCATGCCGGCGGCGGCGCCGGTCTCGGCCTGACACCCGCCCTCAGCGCCCGACAACGAGGCCCGCTCGGCCACGACGGCACCGATGAGACCGGCGCAGGCGAGCGCGTCGATCAGTGCATCGTCACCGAGCCCTTTGGCGTCCGCGAGCGCGGTAAGCACGGCGGGGAGCACGCCCGCGCCGCCGGCAGTGGGAGCCGCGACGATCACACCCATGGCCGCATTCACCTCTTGCACGGCGAGCGCGCGAGCCAGCACTTCGCGGAACGGGGTGCCCGCGAGCGGGCCGGCGGGACCGGTGCGCATCTTGGCGGCGTCGCCACCAACGAGGCCCGAGTTACTGAACAGATCACCGCGCAGGCCGTCGGTGATCGCGCCACGCATCACCACGAGCGCACGGCCGAGGGCGGATCGGATGTCGGCGATGGGGCGGCCTTGATCGAGCGACTCCGCTTCGAGCGCGACCAGCGCGAGCGTCTTCCCTTCGCGCTCAGCGACGGCGATGGCGTCCTGCAACGAGTTGAACATCAGGCGCTCACCTTGGGGAGACGGAAGGCCCAGCGCACCCACGACAGGGCGCGCAGGTCATCCCGCACGTTGTCGCCGGGGGCTTCGTCGACTTCGATCACCATGAAGGCGTCGCCGCCGCGATGCTTTCGGGTGAGCTTGAGAGTAGCGATGTTGATGCCCGCATCGGACAGCAGCGTCGCGATGCGCGCGATGGAGCCCTTGATGTCCTCGGCCACGAGCACAATGCTGTGGTGATTGCCGGGGATCTCGACCGGGAACCCGTCCACTTCGGTAACCATGATGCGTCCGGCGCCCAGTGACGAGCCCATCATGACGTGCCTGCGGTCGCCACGTTCGACGGTGATGCGCAGCGTATTGGGATGGATCTCGGTGTTGCCCCCCAGCGTCGTCTTCTCGAACACGTAGGCGAGCCCTTCGGCCTCGGCGATCTCGACGGCGGTGCGCAGGCGTTCGTCGTCGGGGAGGAAGCCCATCAGGCCGCCGACGACCGCTTTGTCGGTGCCATGTCCTTCACCGGTGCGCGCGAAGGAGCCGTGCAGTTCGATGTGGGCGCGCTCGGGTGTGCCGCCGACGAGGCCCCGCGCCAACAAGCCGAGGCGACAGGCGCCGGCGGTGTGGGAGGAGCTGGGGCCGACCATCACTGGGCCGATTATGTCGAGGAGAGAAGGCATGGTGTGGAGAAGCACGAGAAGCACGA
>JBEIVF010000124.1:0-6201 GCA_040374005.1 Gemmatimonadaceae bacterium
CAGCGCGTGCCGACTCAGCAACCGCCACCAGAGGGCGCGCTCCGCCACACCGCGCGCGCGCCACAATTGCACGAAGGGCTCTGGTGCCACGGCCGCGAGCGCGGCGCGTTGATGGCGCGCGACGACCGCGACGCCGCCGATGGTCAGGGTCGTCGCGGGAAGCACCAGATGGTGTACGAGGTCGCGCCACCACCAGCCGAGCGGTAGCGACGCCGCATCGAGCCCGTGCGCGCCGCCCGCGGGGAACCACCGGAGCGTGACCGCGCCAACGCCGAGCAAGAGCAGGGCGATCGCCGCCTCCGGTGCCGCCGCCGCCACGAGCGTGGCGCGACCGAGCCATCGATCACGCGCGCCGCCGGCAGCGTGTGCTTGGACGATCGCGACCACGAAGCCGAGCAGCAGCGACAGGCCGATCACGGTGCCCATCAAGAGCACGGAGTAGGGGAGCGCGTCGCGGATCGCGTCGCCGATCGGCCGGCCCACCGCGATCGATGGGCCGAGGTCGAAGCGGACGAATCCGCCGAGCCACGCCGTGAGGCGCACGAGTGGCGGGCGATCGAGGGCCCACTGGGCGCGCCATTGATCGCGCGTGGCCTCGTCGATCGCACTGTGATCGAGCACCGCGGCCATCGGATCCCCCGGGGCGGCCGACACCAACGCGAACGTGAGGGTCGCAGCCGCGACCGCCACGAGCAGTCCCGCGACCAGCCGCCGGAGGATGAGGCGGCGCATACGGTCAGCGCGCGGCGGGCGCGTCCGTCAGACCCCACGACGCGAGGTCGAACCACCACGCGTCGCCGCGGATCGGTGGCGCCGTGATGCGTCGATCCATCGCCACGATCGTGGACGCTTCATACAAGAAGATCGCGGGGGCGTCCGCGAGGAGCGTCGCATACGCGCGCGAAAAATGCGTACGCGCGGTCGCAGCCTGCGGCGTGGCGAACGCCGAATCCACCTGCGCATCGAACGCGGCGTTGCGGTAGCGTCCCGCATTGCGGCCGCCAGGCTGCGCGCCCGCACCGCCCCAGGATTGCCGCAGCCCCGTGGGCGTGACGCTCGTCCGGATCGACGCGATGACCGCTTCGAAGTCGCGCTGCCGCATGCGCTCCCCCATCGTCGCGGGCTCCAAGAGGTCGATCTGCAGATCGACGCCGATCGCGCGCCACTGCTCTTGCAGGACCTCGGCGATCTTGATGCGCGGGGCAGCGGAGGTGGGCACGAGCACCCGCAGCCGCAGCGGGACGCCGTCACGCTCGCGCAGGCCGTCGGCCCCACGGCGCCACCCCGCCGCCTCGAGCATCGCCGCCGCCGCCGCCGGATCCTCCGGCGCCTGCTGCGCGTCGTCGGCCCCGAACTGTTGCCGCACGAACGGGCCGGCCGCCACCACCGCGAAGGTGTCGTACACGGCGCGCACGATCGCCGCGCGTCTGGTGCCACGGGTGAGCGCCTGCCGCACGGTCACATCACTGAGGAACGGATGCGGCGCATCGGTGCCGCCGACCCACAGATTGAATTGCAGGTAGCCATAGTCGAACGCCGCTCCCGAACGCACCACGAGCGTGGTGTCCGCTGCGATCGCGAGGACCGCATCGGGCGCGAGCTGATCGAGCACGTGCACTTCCCCCGTGCGCAACCGCGCCAGATTGGTGGCCGGATCGGGCGCGGTCCGCACGATGAGCCGATCCACCCGCGGCCGCCCGCGCGGATGCGTCGAATCCGCCACCAACACGAGCTCCTGCGGATCGAACGAACCGGTGAAGACGAACCGTCCGTTGCCGACCGGACGACGCAGCAACGAATCCGTGCTCGCGACCTCGCGCGGGCGCGCGGCCCACACGTGCGCGGGGAAGGGCACCAGCTCCACCACCAGATCATGGAAGCGGACGGAGGAGCGCGTGTTGAACCATGCGGTCACGGTGAGCGAGTCGTTCGCGACCACGGAGTCCACCCCCGCGAGCTCCCTACGCAATGGCGATCCCACCACGGGGTCCGTGACGAAGGCGAAGCTGAACGCAATGTCGTGGGCCCGGACCGGCTGCCCGTCGTGCCAGCGAGCCGCCGGGTCGAGCGTGAACGTCACGGACGACGAGTCGGTGCTCCACTGCCACGCCGTCGCGAGTTCCTTCACGAAGCCGGCTTCGTTCGCCGGATCGAGATCGGGGCCGAGCCGCGCGAGACGTTCGTACATCACATCCACCACCAGCCGTTCGGTGGTCGAGATCGCGAACGCCGGATGGATGCGCTCGGGCGCGGCGCGGACCCCCACGACGATGGTGCCGCCGGTCGGGCTCGTGCTCGGGCGATCGCCGCACGTCACGAAGGCGAGTGCCGCAGCGCTCACCGCGAAACTACGGATCAGAGTGGTCACGTTGCGCGAAGCATCATACCGGAGGATGCGCGGCGCAAGCGCGCCCCAAGCGCGGTGTCGCAGCGGTGCCCATGCGTCAGCGGCGCCAGATCCACGCTGGGTCGCCGTAGCGAGCCGCGAAGCGGTCGCCGGCGCCCGCAGCAAGGAGGGCCTCGCTGGCCACCAGCTCGACCGCGATCCCGAATTCGGCCGTAAAGGCCACCGCGAGCGCGGCCGCGAATGCGGCGGGCGCGGGCGGCACCGCCGTCGCCTGCGCGAGGGTGGCCGCCGGCGGGACGTCGCGGGCGACGATGCCAGGCGCACGGGCCGCGCGGAGCAGCGGCTGATCGTCGCGGATGAGGATCGATCCATGTTGCAGGAAGGCCCCGCCGTCACGCCACTGCGCGCTGCCGGCCAACTTCTGACCGCCCACCATCACCTCGCCCACGGACGGGGCGCCGAAACACGCCCCGGCACTCACCGGCACCGTGGGCGCACCGGCGGGCACCAAGGCCGCGCCAACCCCCAGCGATCGGAGCGCGGCGGCCAGCACGCGGTTCATGCCGTCGACGCTGGCCCGCAACGACACCGACGGGTCCACCGGTGCCGCCACCGCGTAGGTCAGCTCGGCCGTGTGCACCAGCGCCCGTCCGCCGGTCAGCCGCCGGGTGGGCGTGAGGCCGAGCGCCGCGAGCCGGGCGGGGGAGTACTGGCCCACCGCGGTCTCGTTGCGCCCGAACGAGACCGTCGGCGCCGACCACCCATACACCCGCAAAAGCACCGAACCGGTGGCCGCCGCCGCAGCGTGCAGGGCTTCGTCCCGACCGAAGTTCCACGGGGCATCGGCCGGCGGGTCCACGGCGAGTCGAGCAGCGGGGGCACGCACCGTGGGCAAGCTAACGGCTCCGGTCGGACTCGGGCACTAAACCCGTCGTTCCGATATTTTCCGATATGACCGCCATCCAGCCAACCCCGACCGTGATCGACCCCGACACCTTCATCCCGCGCCACATCGGCCCGTCGGATGCTGATGTCGCCGCGATGCTCGACACGATCGGCTTCGAGTCGATCGACGACGTAATCGACGCTACTGTTCCCGCCGGTATCCGCATCGACCATCCGCTCGCCATCGGCGAGCCGGTCCCGGAACTCGCCGCGCTCGCGCGACTCCGCACGATGATGGCGCAGAACAGCGTGCATCGTTCGTTCATCGGGATGGGGTACTACGGCACGCACACGCCGCCGGTCATCCAGCGCAACATCCTCGAGAACCCAGCGTGGTACACGGCCTACACGCCGTACCAAGCCGAGATCGCGCAGGGACGCCTGGAAGCCCTCCTCAATTACCAGACGGTCGTCATCGACCTGACGGGATTGCCGGTCGCCAATGCGTCACTGCTCGACGAAGCGACGGCCGCGGCCGAAGCGATGTCGCTCTGCCACGCCGTCACCGGCGAGCGGAGCGTCTTCTATGTCTCCGAAGATTGTCATCCGCAGACCATCGACGTGGTGCGTACGCGCGCGGCGCTACGTGGCTTCACGGTGCGGGTGGGCGATCATCGGTCGTTCGAGTTCGGCGGCGACTGCTTCGGCGTGCTCGTGCAGTATCCCGCCGGTGATGGCGCGCTGTACGATTACACCGATCTCACCGCGCGCGCGCATGCCGCTGGCGCGCTCGTCGTTGCCGCCACTGATCTGCTCGCGTTGACCCTCGCGACGCCGCCGGCCGAGTGGGGCGCCGACGTCGCCGTCGGTTCCGCACAGCGCTTCGGCGTGCCGATGGGGTACGGCGGCCCGCACGCCGGCTTCCTCTCCACGCGCGACGACTACAAGCGCCACATCCCGGGCCGCATCATCGGCGTGTCCAAGGACTCGTCGGGGCGCCCGGCGCTCCGCATGGCGCTCCAGACGCGCGAGCAGCACATCCGTCGCGAAAAGGCCACCTCCAACGTGTGCACCGCCCAGGTGCTCCTCTCGGTGATGGCGTCGATGTACGCCGTGTGGCATGGACCGGACGGCCTGCGTCGCATCGCGCGTCGCGTGCACGGCTATGCGCGTCAGCTCGAGGCCGGCCTGCGCTCCCTCGGGTTCGAGCTCACGCACAGCGCGTACTTCGACACCATCCGCATCGAACTCGGCACCACGGACGCCGCGCCGATCCTCGCGGCGGCGGCCGCGCACAAGGTGAACCTCCGGCAGATCGACGGTGCCACGCTCGGCGTGTCGCTCGACGAAACGACGACGGACGCCGACATCGCGCTGCTGCTCGCGGTCTTCAACGGCGGTCGTGCGGCGATGGTCCCCGCGGGCGGCCCCGCTGACATCGCGCCGGCCTTCGCGCGCACCTCGTCGTATCTCACGCACCCGGTCTTCAGCACGCACAAGGCTGAGTCCGAGATGGTGCGGTACATCAAGCGGCTCGAGCTCAAGGATCTGTCGCTCGTCCACTCGATGATCGCGCTGGGTTCGTGCACCATGAAGCTCAACGCCACCGCCGAGATGTATCCGGTGACGTGGCCCGAGGTCGGTGGGCTGCATCCGTTCGCGCCGCGTGAGCAGGCCAAGGGCTACACGCAGATGTTCACGGAGCTCGAGCGCTGGCTGGCCGAGGTCACGGGCTTCCACGGCGTATCGCTGCAGCCGAACGCGGGCTCGCAGGGTGAGTTCGCTGGACTGCTCGTGATCCGCGCGTACCACGAGGCCCGCGGGGAATCCCATCGTGATGTATGCTTGATCCCGCAGTCGGCGCACGGGACCAACCCGGCGTCCGCGGTCATGGCAGGCATGCGCGTCGTCGTCGTGAAGACGGATGCCGATGGCAACATCGACGTGCCCGATCTCATCGCGAAGGCCGATCAGCACGCCGCGCAGCTGGGCGCGTTGATGGTCACGTACCCGTCCACGCACGGCGTGTTCGAGGAGTCGATCAGCGAGGTGTGCCGCATCGTGCACGAGCGCGGTGGCCAGGTGTACATGGACGGCGCCAACATGAACGCGCAGGTCGGCCTCTGCCGTCCGGGCGACATCGGCGCGGACGTGTGTCACCTCAATCTCCACAAGACGTTCTGCATCCCGCACGGCGGCGGCGGGCCGGGCATGGGCCCGATCGGCGTGGCCGAGCACCTCACGCCGTTCCTACCGTCGCACCCCGTGATCGCGCTCGGTGGGGCGCAGGCCTCGGGCGCCGTGAGTGCGGCGCCGTTCGGCAGCGCCAGTATCCTCACCATCTCGTGGATGTACTGCGCGATGATGGGCGGTGAAGGCCTGACGCGCGCCACGAAGGTCGCGATCCTCAGCGCCAACTACATCGCGCGCCGGTTGCAGGACCATTTCCCCGTGCTCTATAAGGGCAGCAAGGGCATGGTCGCGCACGAGTGCATCGTGGACATGCGGATGCTCAAGCCCAGCGCGGGCATCGAAGTCGAGGACGTGGCCAAGCGCTTGATGGACTACGGCTTCCACGCCCCGACCGTTTCGTTCCCCGTGGCGGGCACGATGATGATCGAGCCGACGGAGTCAGAGTCCAAGGCCGAGGTCGACCGCTTCTGCGACGCAATGATCGCGATCCGCAACGAGATCCGGCAGATCGAGTCGGGCGCCTGGGACAAGGCCAACAACCCGCTCAAGCACGCGCCGCACACGCAGGCCGTGGTGACGGCCGACGAATGGGATCGGCCGTACTCCCGTCAGACGGCCGCGTTCCCCGCGCCGTGGGTCAAGGACAGCAAGTTCTGGCCGAGCGTCGGGCGGATCGACAGCGCGTACGGGGACAGGAACCTTGTTTGCTCGTGTCCGCCGCTCGAGGACTACTAGTAGCACGAGTAGCACGGGTAGCACGAGAAGCACGAGAAGCA
>JBEIVF010000255.1:0-2596 GCA_040374005.1 Gemmatimonadaceae bacterium
CGATGGCGCCGAGATCGCACGGATCGAACTCGTGGCCGGAGAATAGTCATGGCGACCAAGAACACCATCGATCGTCATCGCTGCTTCTGCTGCGACAAGGGCGTGGCCTTCGGCAACAACGTTTCGCACGCGAACAACAAGACGCGTCGCACGTGGAAGCCGAACCTGCAGACCGTACGTGTGGTCCGCGCGGACAAGACCATCAAGGTCTCCGTCTGCACGCGCTGCCTCGCGGCCGGCAAGGTCCAGCGCGCGCCGCGCGGCGTCGCCGCCGTCTGATCCCGTAGGTCCTATGGTACACTGCGGGGGAGCGGCCTTGGGCGGCTCCCCCGTTGTCCTACCCCCAACTTTCGTCCCTCCCGCGTGAAGACTGCCCTCATCTCCGGGATCACCGGCCAAGATGGCTCCTACCTCGCCGAGCTGCTGCTCGAGAAGGGGTACCGCGTCGTTGGCATGGTACGGCGGTCGTCGACCACCCCGTACGAGCGCATCGCGCACCTGGTCGATCGGATCGAGCTCGTCTCGGCCGACCTCCTCGATCAGACGTCGCTCTTCGACGCGTTCGCGACCGTGCAGCCCGATGAGATCTATAACCTCGCGGCGCAGTCCTTCGTGGCCACGTCATGGACGCAGCCCGTGCTCACGGGTGAGTTCACGGCCATCGGTGTCACGCGCATGCTCGAGGCGATGAAGCGCACGTGTCCCGAGGCGCGCTTCTACCAGGCATCGTCGAGCGAGATGTTCGGCAAGGTGCAGGAGACGCCGCAGCGCGAGAGCACGCCGCTGTACCCGCGCTCGCCGTACGGCGTCGCCAAGGTCTACGGCCACTGGATCACAGTCAACTATCGCGAGTCGTTCGGCTTGTACGCGACGTCGGGCATCCTGTTCAATCACGAGAGCCCACGGCGCGGTCTCGAGTTCGTCCCCCGCAAGGTGACCGACGCGGTGGCGCGCATCGCCCTCGGCCGGGCGACCGAACTCCGCTTGGGCAACCTCGATGCGCGGCGCGACTGGGGATTCGCGGGGGACTATGTGGACGCCATGTGGCGCATGCTCCAGCCGGATACGCCCGGCGACTACGTGATCGGCACTGGCGAGACGTGGTCCGTCGCGCAGCTGTGTGAGCTCGCGTTCCAAGCGGTCGACAAAGATTACCGGGACTTCGTGAAGATCGATCCCGCCTTCTTCCGTCCGGCCGAGGTCGATCTCTTGGTCGCTGATCCCACCAGGGCCAAGGACGAGCTGGGGTGGACGCCCACGATGAAGTTCGCGCAGCTCGTGCAGATGATGGTCGAAGCGGATATCGACCGACACCGCGCGCTCGGCCGCTAGCGGTGCGTGCCCTCGTCACCGGCGCAGCAGGGTTCGTCGGTCAGTGGCTCTGTCGGGCGCTGATCGAGGATGGCTGGTCAGTGACGGGCGCGTCGTTGGAAGGGGCGCCGCGGCGGCCCACGATGCCCACAGAGCAGCACCACGCGGTCCGCTGGACCCGGGTGGACCTCCGGGACCAAGAGGCGGTCGCACAGGTGGTGGATGCCGCGCGGCCCGATGCCGTCTTCCATCTCGCGGGTGTGGCGTTCGTCCCCACGGCCGGGGACGACCCGGCGGCGGCGTGGGCCGCGAACGTCCTACCGGCCGTCGCGCTGATGGCGATCCTGCAGGAGCGGCGGCACGCCGGTGCGCTGGACCCGGTGGTCGTGGTGGCGGGCAGCGCCGAGCAGTACGGGGCGCAACCGGCCAGTGCCCAGCCGATCGTCGAATCGGCCCTGTTGCTCCCGCGGACGACCTATGCCGCGACCAAAGTGGCCCAGGAGGCCGCCGTATTGACCGCGTGGCGGTCTAGCGGCGTCCGCGTCGTCGCGACGCGTCCGTTCAACCACAGCGGTCCCGGGCAGTCCCCGAGCTTCTTGCTCCCCGCGCTGGTCCAGCGGGCGCTGGCGGCACGCGCCTCGGGCGCCGCGACGGTGCCGCTAGGCAATCTGACGCCCATGCGCGATTTTTCCCATGTCTCCGATGTCGCCGCCGCCTATGTGGCGTTGGCGCGTTGGGGAGTCCCGGGGGAGACGTACAACATCTCGTCCGGGGTCGGGCACGCCGTCGGAGATCTGGTATCGCTCGTGCTCGAGCGCACTGGGACCACGGCGCAGCCACTCGCAGACCCTGAACTCCAGCGCGCCGTCGATGTGCCGATGCTGGTCGGCGACTCCACGAAACTACGCGCCACCACGGGATGGGCCACGACCCATGACGTGGCGGCGATCATCGATGATCTGATCAATGCCCCGACGTACTGACCTCAAGAAGATCCTGCTCATCGGCTCCGGCCCCATCGTCATCGGGCAGGCCGCTGAATTCGACTACTCCGGGACGCAGGCCGCGAAGTCGCTGCGCGAGGAGGGATACGAGGTGATCCTCGTGAACTCCAATCCGGCGACGATCATGACCGACCCGTCGGTCGCCGATGTGGTGTATCTCGAGCCACTCACCGTCGAGGTGATTGAGCGCATCATTGAACGCGAGAAGCCTGAGGGGCTACTCGCCGGGCTCGGCGGACAGACGGCACTCAACATGGCGGTCGCACTCGATGATGCCGGCG
>JBEIVF010000243.1:0-2772 GCA_040374005.1 Gemmatimonadaceae bacterium
CTCGCCACTGCACTCGAAGGGTGGCTGCGGTGACCGTGACCTCCCCGCGCACTGTGACGGTGCCGGGGGACAAGTCGCTCTCGCACCGCGCCCTGATGCTCGCGGCGCTCGCGGCCGGTCCCTCGCGCCTCACGGGACTGTTGCCGTCGGCTGATGTGCTCTCCACCGCGGAGTGTTTGCGCCGCATGGGCGCCAGCATCCCCGCGGTCGGTGCCGACATCGTCGTGGACGGGCGGGGGATGCGCGCGCTGCACGCGCCCAACGGAGACCTCGACTGTGGCAACTCCGGCACCAGCGCGCGGTTGCTCACGGGACTCGTCGCTGGGCTCGGCTTCCCCGCGCGCGTCGTCGGCGATGCCTCGCTGTCCACGCGCCCGATGCGGCGCGTCGCGACGCCGCTCACCACGATGGGGGCCGCCTTCGTCGCCGAAGCCGGTGATGGACTCCCGCTGCGCATCACGCACGGCGTGCAGCAGGGCATCGACTTCGTGTCGCCCACGGCGAGTGCGCAGGTGAAGAGCGCGTTGCTGCTCGCCGGCCTCACGGCTGGGGTGGCGGTGGTCGTCCGCGAACCCGAACGATCCCGCGATCACACTGAGCGCATGTTCACCGCGCTCGGCGTCCCGCTCAGCATCGATGGCACGACAGTCACGCTCGATGCCGGTCGTGTCGAGCTCCCCGGTTTTGCGTTCGATGTACCCGGCGACCCATCGTCCGCCGCGTTCTTCGCCGCCTACGCGCTCCTGAGCGGTGTGCCGATCCGCACCTCCACCGTCACGGTGAATCCCACGCGCATGGGATTCTTCACGGTGCTCGCACGCATGGGCGCGCGCATCACCACCGACGACGCGGGGCTGACGTGTGGTGAACCGACGGCCACGCTGCACATCGCTGGTGCGCTCGACGCGGCGGCCACCATCGACCCGAGCGAGGTGCCATCGCTCATTGACGAGTTGCCGCTGCTCGCGTGCCTCGGGGCGTATGCCTCCGGCGAGACGCGCGTGACGGGCGCGCAGGAACTCCGCGTGAAAGAGAGCGACCGCATCTCCGCCGTCGTCGCCAACTTGCGCGCCATCGGGGCCGATGCCGACGAGTTGCCCGATGGCTTCGTCGTGCGCGGCCGTCCTGGCGCGACGTACGCCGGCACGGTGGCCACGCATGGCGATCATCGCCTCGCGATGGCGTTCGGCATCCTCGGCGCGGTGCCGGGCAATGACATCCGCATCGATAATCCCGCCTGTGTGACGGTGTCGTTCCCGACCTTCTGGGACACCCTCCTGGCTGTGCGCGCATGACGCCCTTCGCCATCGCCATCGACGGGCCGGCCGCGTCGGGCAAGAGCTCCACGGCCAAGCGGGTCGCCGCCGAGCTGGGCATCCATCACGTGGACTCCGGGGCACTCTACCGCGCGGCCACCGCCGCGCGTGCCCGTGATGGGGGCGATCCGGCGCACTGGGGTGAGGACGATGTGCTCGCCGCAGCGCGTCGGGTGACCCTCGTGGCCGTCCCCGGTGGATTCTCGCCTCGGATCGATGGTGCGGCCCTCGAGGAGGAGCTGCGCTCTGTCACGGTCACCTCGGCGGTGTCCCGGGTGGCGCACCTTCCGGCGGTCCGGGAGTGGGTCAACACCCAGGTCCGCGCGGCGGCGGCGGCCCACGATGTGGTCGTGGACGGGCGCGACATCGGCACGGCCGTCCTCCCCGGGGCGCTGGTCAAGATCTTCCTCGTGGCCGACCCGGCTGAGCGGGCCCGTCGGCGGTTGGCCGAGCAGATGGGGCGCCCGGCCACCGAGGACGAGCTCGCGGCTGAGCTGGGGCGGTTGACCATGCGCGACGCCAACGACGCCGACAACACCCGCCGCGCCCCGGACGCCGTGGAGATCGACACCACCCGGCTGACCCCCGCCGAGCAGACGGCCCGGATCGTGGCCATGGCCCAAGGGCGCCGCTAGTCGGGGGGATTGCCCCCCAGCCCCAGAATCGCCATCTTTTATGACTGGACGTTTTCCGACCTCCCACTTCCGGGAGGCGGGCGCTGTTCCACCTCCTTCCTCGTGCGCGGCGAGCTTGACTCCGTGCCTAGTCGGGGAGAACCCGACTTTTTCATTTCTATGACTGAAATCCTGCTCGAGACTGACGACGCCCCAGTGGCGCTCACGGCGAAGGAGAAGCGCGATGCGCAGCGCTCCATCCTCCGCCCCTTAGCCAATCGCCGCCCGGAACTCTACGAAGAGGACGAGTACGACGCGTCCGAGTTCGAGGCGATGATGGAGATGTACAACGGGACGCTGGCGGCCATCGACGAAGGCGAGATCGTCAAGTCGCGCGTGCTCGAGATCCGCGACAACCTCGTGGTCCTCGATATCGGCTTCAAGTCCGAAGGCACCATCCCGCTCGAAGAGTTCAAGGACATGCCCGATCTCAAGATCGGCGACGAAGTCGAAGTCCTCCTTGAGCACCTCGAAGACAGCGAAGGGTCCGTCGTCCTGTCGAAGAAGAAGGCCGATTTCATGCGCGTGTGGGAGAAGATCCGCGTCGCGTACGAGTCGGACGAGCCGGTGACCGGCACGTTGGTCAAGAAGATCAAGGGTGGCGTGGTCGTCGACCTCATGGGCGTCGACGCGTTCCTTCCGGGTTCGCAGATCGCGCTCCGTCGCGTGCCGAACGTGGACGAGCTCTTGGGCCAGACGTACGAGTTCAAGATCATCAAGCTCAACAAGCGTCGCCGCAACATCGTGGTCTCGCGCCGCGTGATCCTCGAGGGCGAGCGCGC
>JBEIVF010000301.1:0-1843 GCA_040374005.1 Gemmatimonadaceae bacterium
AATGCGGGCATCGAGTGGGATGGCAACTGGTACGAGTTCGGCTCGGGCACGCCGCTGGGCAATGCGATCGGTGGAGCGGATCCATGGGACACGATCGTGAACGCGACGGTCAGCGTGGGGACCACGATCCGCGTCGACTCCGACTGGACGGTCTTGCTCCAGGGCTTCGCCAGCACCAACGGCGAAGATGGCGCGGAGTTCAGCGACACCATCACCGGTGGTGGCTTCGGTGCGTTTTCCTACCGCATGGGCCCCGACTTCAATCTTGGCCTGGGTGTGATCGGCAGCTCGCGCATCGAGGATGACCCGCTCATCGTGCCGGTGATCCTGATCGACTGGGAACTCGAGCAGGGGGATCCGACTGACGAACGTGGATGCCCCGCAGGCGTTCCCGACCGGGCCGGGCATCGAGCTCGTGTTCGACGTGAGCAAGGAGTGCCACCTGGCCTTTGGTGGCCGCTGGTCCTACCAGCGATTCCGGCTCGATGACGGTGGCCCGGCCGCCCGCAGCGATGGCGTGGGCGAGGACCAGTCGATCCCGCTCTGGGTCCGCAGCGGCTGGCGGCGCGGTGCGGCCCGGATGGATGTCGTGTTCGGCTTCAACGCCATGCAGGAGCTCACGATCTCCGACAGTTCGGGCGATCAGCTCGCGGCCGCCGACATGAACCCGGCGATCCTGCTCGGCGCGTTCTTCTCGGTTGATTTCTGACGCGAAGTTGGAACGTTGCGCAGGGGCGTCAGGCGACGGCCGGTGCCTCGTGCAGCGTCACGCCTGCAGCCGTGCCGAGCGCGTAGGTGAACCCGGGCTGGAGCGCGCCGGCAGCGTGCGTGCCGTCCTTCGCAAGCACGATCAGCCCAACCTGGACATTCGCCGCCAGCGGTCCGGCTTCGACCAGTCGGTGGAGCGCGTCGCGGCAGGCTTCGGTGGGGCTCGCACCCGAGCGCAACCGTTCGACGGCGATGCACGACGTGAGCTTGCGCATCACGACTTCACCCAGCCCGGTGCAGACGGCGGCGCCGGCCTTGGGATCCACGTAGAGCCCCGCACCGACGAGTGGTGAATCACCGACGCGACCATGCATCTTCCACGCGAGTCCGCTGGTGGTGCAGCTGGCCGACATGCGGCCGTGTGCATCACGCACCACCATGCCGATGGTGTCGTGATTCTCCGAGTTGGCGCGGGGGATGTACTGGCGCTCGCGAAGCCACTCTCGCCAGGCACGCTCCTGCTCCGGGTCCAGCGGGCGCGCTCCGCTGTGGAGCCCCTCGCTGCGGGCGAAGGCCTCGGCGCCCGGGCCGACCAGCAACGCATGCGGCGTGCGATCCATGACGCGGCGCGCCAAGGCGATCGGATGCGCCACGCCCCGCACGCATGCCACGGCGCCCGAGCGCCCCGTGTCGTCCATGATGGCGGCATCGAGCGTGACGATGCCGTCGCGATCCGGCCAGCCCTGCAACCCGACGGATCGATCGGGGCACTCCGACTCGACCACCATCACGCCGCGTTCAGCAGCATCGAGTGCGCTGTGTCCCGCGGTGAGTTCGGCGAGGGCCCGCTCGGTGGCGGGCTTTCCATGGTTCCAGGTCGCGAGCACGATGGGGGCATCGATCATGGGCATGGCTCCGGAAAGGTCGGCGGCAGTCGGTGCGTGGTGCGGGGTGGTGCATCCAACCAGCAGCGTCGATCCGGCGACGAGCCGTACCGCGTCGCGTCGGGTCATCGAAGCTCGCATCGACGCATCCATCAGCGAGCGGGTCGGTCGAGGCCCTCGGGCGGCATGGCGATTGCGTCAGCGATGAACACCATGCGCGTGCGGGGCTCGGTGATGCGGGCGATCTCGTC
>JBEIVF010000107.1:0-6744 GCA_040374005.1 Gemmatimonadaceae bacterium
CGGTGCGCGCCGAGCGCGACCCGCCGTTCCGTGAAGCGGCGGTGGCGCTGGTGTTAGCGCCCGCGGGCGACGACCTGCAGTTGTTGTTCATGCGCCGCGCCACGCACGAGGGTGATCCGTGGTCGGGGCAGATCTCGCTCCCGGGCGGCCGCTACGAGACGCACGATGCGTCGCTGTTCGCGACCGCCGTGCGCGAGACGCGTGAGGAGACTGCGCTCGATCTCAGCGCCGCGCTGTACTTGGGCGAGCTCGATGAACTCCGCCCGCGCACGCCGGTGCTGCCGCTAATCATCGTGCGGCCCCACGTGTTCGTCGCACCCGCGCTCCCCGAGCTCCAGCCCAACTACGAGGTGGCTGAGGCGTTCTGGGTGCCGATTCGGTGTCTGTTCGACCCGGCCCGGACCCGCGACACGACCGTGGAGACCCGCGGCCTTCGCATGCGGGTGTCAGCGATCGACGTCGACGGCCGGATCATTTGGGGGATGACCGAGCGGATATTGCGTAACTTCGAGTCAGTTTTGGGGCGCTGACACCTTTCGCCCCTTGGGCCCGTATTACCCCACTATGAAGCAGAGAATTATTGGCGCGGCGCTAGCGGCGATGCTGGCGGCCCCCACAGTACACGCGCAGGACCCACTGCCCGCCGGCGTCGCGCTGGCCACCTTCGACACCGTCTGGGCGCGCATCAATCGCACGTTCTACGACACGGCGTTCCTCAACACGCGCTGGGTGACGCTCCGTGACTCGCTGCGTCCGAGCGCCGGGCGTGCCACGACCAACGACCAGCTCCGCGCGACGTTGAGCGAGCTGCTGGGCGGCATCGGCGTGTCACACTTCGGTATCATCAGCAAGGAATCGTCGCCGGCCATCAGTGCGGACGACGCGATCGCCAGCGTGACGCCGGGGACGATCGGCCTGGAGCTGCGTGCGGTGGGCAACGAGTTGCTCGCGTCCAAGGTCGACACCAACGGGCCCGCGTGGCGCGCCGGTGTGCGGCCGGGCGCGTCCATCGTGCGCATCGGCAACACGCATGTCAGCACCGTGATGACGCAGGTGATGGGCATCGCCGACGCCAGCGTGCGCAAGCAGACGTTGATGGCCGCGGTGATGCAGTCCAACGCGCGCCTCAATCGCGGACCCGGCGACAGCATCGTCGTCGATGCGGGGCAGGGGCCACGCACGATCATCGCCGAGCGCTCCCGCGCGCAGATGTCGAAGTTCGGCAACCTGCCGCCGATCAGCACGACGGTCACGGCGTACGAACGTCGTGTGGGCGACAAGCGTATCGGCGTGATCGCCTTCTCGGTGTGGATGCCGGTGGCCGTGGCGCAGATCGACTCGGCGGTGGACCGCTTCCGTGACTTCGATGGCATCGTGTTCGATGTGCGCGGCAACCCGGGCGGAGTGGCCGGCATGGTCGGCGGTGTGGTCGGACACGTGGTGGATTCACAGTACGTGGTCGGCACGCTGATCCAACGCGGTGTGAATCTCTCGCTGCGCGCGAATCCGCGCCGCGTGAGCACGAAGGCCGAGCGCGTGACGCCGTTCACGGGTGCGGTGGCGGTGGTGATCGATCCACTCTCGGCGAGCGCCTCCGAGTTCTTCGCCGCCGGATTGCAGGGCTTGGGCCGCGCGCGCGTCTTCGGTGAGACGAGCGCGGGCGCATCGGTGCCGGCCTTGATGGGCCGACTCCCCAACGGTGACGTGCTGTTGCACGCCATCGCCGATCACAAGGACAGTATGGGACGACGGGTCGAGGGCGTAGGTGTGATCCCCGATGCAGTGACCCCGCTGAACGCTGCCTCCCTCGTAGCGGGCCGTGATGATGCACTCGACGCCGCGCTGCGCTGGGCAGCCGCCAACAACAAACAGTAGGAGATCAGAGACAATGTTGAACAAGCTCAAGACCTTCGTGCTTCTCGTGCCACTCGTGCTTCTCGTGCCACTGCGCGCGAGCGCCCAGTCGCTTCCGGATGCCCGCGCGGTGTTGGCTCGCTTCGTCACGGAAAGCGGCGCCGCGAAGGCGGCTTCTGCGCCTGGCTCCCGCAGTACGGGGACCTTCGAGATGGCGGCGGCGGGAATCTCTGGCAATTTGGAAGCCATCTCGTCGCGTGACGGTCGTTCGTTGATGCTCATCTCGATCCCGGGTGTGGGTGAGATCAAGCAGGGTTCGGAGCTCGACTTCGCGTGGGCGATGGATCCGTTCCAGGGGCCGCGCATCATCGAAGGCGCCGAGTTCGCGCAGATGAAGGAAGAGTCCGACCCGAAGGCGCAGCTGCGTGATCCGTCGATCGTGACCGACGCGAAGACGCTCGAGCGCACCACGATGGACGGTCAGCCGTGCGTGAAGCTGGCGCTGACGTGGAAGTCGGGCCGCACCACCACGGAGTGCTACAGCGAAACGACGGGCTTGCTCGTCGCCAGCGAAGGCATGCAGAAGTCGCCGATGGGCGACATCCAGACGGTGACCTTCTTCCGCGACTACAAGGAGTTCGACGGCACGAAGTCGCCCACCAAGGTCGTGCAGCAGATCATGGGGCAGGAGCAGGTGCTGACGTTCACGAGCGTGTCGTTCGAGGCGATCCCGGCCGAGAAGTTCGCACTGCCCGCCGAGGTCAAGGCGCTGCGGAAGTAGGTCCGTAGCGACGCCAGAGCCAGGTGGTGGTCGCAAAGGCAGCGAGCGCGGCCACCACCACGTCGCTCACAAAGTGCGCCTGCGCCAACACGCGCGAGAGGCCGCACCCCGCCGCGAGGGTGATCCACACCCAGCGCGCCCGCGGGAACAGACAGCTCAGCATCCAGGCCGCGCCGAACGCCACCATCGTGTGGCTGCTGGGGAGTGCGAGCCCGCTGGTCGAGAACGTGCGCTCGGTGAGGGGACGCCACGAATAGGCGCCCTCCAGCACGGCCGGCCGTTCGCGGCGGAACGTCAGCTTGAGCAGCTCCGCGACGATGCCCGCGACGATCGGCGATCCTACCAGCAGGAGCGCGCGCCGCCGTGCGGTCGGCTGAACGCCGCGCTCGTGCAAGTACAACGCCAGCGCCGCCACGCCCCAGGTGGGCAAGAAGCCCATCACGCGCAGCAAGCGCCCGCCATCGTCGTCGTAGATCTCGCGGAACACCACGTGGTCGTAGGCCCAGCCATCGAGCGCGATGGCCGCGGCGACGGCGATGGTGCACAGGAGCAGCGTCTTGGTGGTCGGGCGCACGACGTCTCGCAGGAGAGGACGCCCAATCGTACCACGCGGCCGGAGCAGTTGGTAGGGCCTTGCACCAAAAGTTAGGAAATACTAACTTTTCTGCATGCCCCTCCTCAAAAGTCCGTCGCGCGGTACTGCTCGATGAGCCAGCCCGCACTCCTCCTCCTCGGCTTTGCCGGGCTCGTGGTCGTGGTGGCTGTCCTCGTGTGGCCCCGCCGCGGCGTCGTGGCCCGCGTGCGGCGCGTGGTGCGCCAGACCGATCGGGTGCGCACGGAGGACGCGATCAAGTATCTGTATCACGCGTCGTCGGACGGCGACGTCGTGCGCCCCGAAGCGCTGGCCGGCGCACTCGGGGTGCGGCACGGACTCGCGCGGCACCTGTTGGAGCAACTCACCTCGCTCGGAGTCGCGCGCGTCGATCGCGCGGGGTACACGCTGACGGAAGCTGGACGTCGTGATGCGCTGCGCTTGGTGCGCACGCATCGGCTGATCGAGCGGTGGTTGGCCGATCAAACCGGCGTGGCGCCCACGGAATGGCACGAGTGGGCTGAGGACGCGGAGCACGAACTCACGGTCGCCGAGACCGAGGACCTCGCCGCGCGCCTCGGGCAGCCGCGGTTCGATCCGCACGGCGATCCGATCCCCACGGCGGCTGGTGAGTTGCCCGCTGATGCGCCCGTGTTGTTGGGCGCAGTGCCCGTGGGCGAGGGCGGTGTGATCGCCCATCTCGAGGACGAACCCGCGGAAGCGTACGCGGCACTCGGGCGCGATGGGCTCGCGTTGGGCACGCGCGTCGTCGTGCGTGATCGCGATGCGACGTCGGTGACCGTTGAGGTGGATGGCCGGAGCGTGATGTTATCGCGACTGCTCGAGCCGGCGGTGAGTGTCACCCAGACCCGCGTCGCCCGCACTGAGCGCGCGCATACACTGGCCGAGTTGCAGCCCGGTGAATCGGGCCGCGTGGCGCGCATCTCGTTGTCGTGCGCAGGCGCGCAGCGGCGGCGATTGCTCGATCTGGGCGTAGTCCCCGGCACGGAGATCACGGCGGTGCTGCGCAGCGCGGGTGGTGATCCGGTGGCCTACACGATCCGTGGGGCGTTGATCGCGCTGCGCCGGCAGCAAGCGGAGTGGATCGAGCTCACCGCGGCGGGCGCACGCCGCACCGATGAGGCCGTGGCATGAGTCCGGTCACGTTCAGTGGGCGGTCGCTGGCGCGTGATGCGGAGCTCGTGCAGCTCGGCGTCCGCTCGGACCAGTTCGACTACCTCGTCGCGCTCGCGGGGAACCCCAACACCGGCAAGAGCACGGTGTTCAACGGGTTCACTGGGCTCCGGCAGCACACCGGCAACTGGCCGGGCAAGACGGTCACGCGTGCCGAAGGGTTCTTCACTGTGGGTGGCGCGCGGTTCAAGATCGTGGACCTGCCGGGGACGTACTCGCTGCACGCCGCCAGTGTGGACGAAGAAGTGGCGCGCGACATGTTGTTGTTCGGTGAGCCTGATGTGACCATCATCGTGCTCGACGCCACACGACTCGAGCGCAACTTGAACCTCGCGCTGCAAGTGTTGGCGATCACGCCGCGCGCGGTGGTGTGTCTCAACCTGATGGACGAGGCCAAGCGGCACGGCATCATCCTCGATGCGGCGGCGCTGAGCCGCGAGCTGGGGGTGCCCGTGGTGGCCACGTCGGCGCGTTCGGGTGAGGGTATGGACGAGCTGCGCCAAGCCGTGTTCGCGATGGCCAACGGCACCACGGTCACCGCGCCGTACCGGGTGGCTGCGTATGCGCCGTCCATCGAGACGCTGGTGGCTGAAGTCGAGGCGGCGGTGCGTACCGCGATGCCCGACGCGCCGAATCACCGGTGGATCGCGCTGCGGTTGCTGCAAGCCGATGCGCGCGTGGAAGCGACGGTCCCGCCGGCGGTGCTCGCCGTGGCGTCCGCCGCGCGGTGGCGGTTGCCCGCGGATTTCCACGATCTGCTCACGGCGGCCACATTCGCCTCCGCGGCGCGCATCGCCAAGGCCGCAGAGGCGGGCACGGTGCGCCGCGTGGGTGCCAAGCTCGATGTGGTGCTCGACAAGTGGCTCACCAGTCGCGTGACGGGATTCCCGCTGATGGTGCTGATGCTCGGCGTGGTGTTCTGGCTGACCATCGCGGGCGCCAATGTACCGTCGGCGATGCTGGCCACGCTCCTCCTCGACACGATCCACCCGTGGTTGCAGTCCGTGGCGATGGGATTCGGCGTGCCGGCCTTCGTTCGCGGTCTCCTCCTCGACGGTGTGTACCTCGGCACCGCCTGGGTGATCGCCGTGATGCTGCCACCGATGGCGATCTTCTTTCCGCTATTCACGCTGCTCGAGGACTTCGGGTACCTGCCACGCGTGGCGTTCAACCTCGATGCGCTGTTCCGCCGCGTGGGGGCGCACGGCAAGCAGGCGCTCACCATGTGCATGGGCTTCGGCTGCAATGCGGCGGGCGTGGTGGCTACGCGCGTCATCGATAGTCCCCGCGAGCGGTTGGTGGCGATCATCACCAACAACTTCTCGCTGTGCAACGGGCGCTGGCCCACGCAGATCCTGATGGCCTCGGTGTTCGTGGGCGCGTTGGTGCCCACGGCGCTCGCGGGGTTCGTCTCGGCAGCGGCGGTGGTGAGCGTGACGCTGATCGGGATCGGCGCGATGTTCTTGGCGTCATGGATCCTCACGCGCACGGTGCTGCGCGGCGAGGCCACGTCGTTCTCACTGGAGCTGCCGCCCTACCGGCCGCCGCAGCTGTGGCGCACGCTGTACACCTCGCTCATCGACCGTACGCTGATCGTGCTGTGGCGGGCCATCGTGTTCGCGGCGCCGGCGGGCGCGGTCATCTGGTTGATCGCTAACGTGAGTGTGGGCACGAGCTCCATCGCCGAACATTTGGTCCGGTGGTTAGAGCCGCTGGGTGGCATCCTCGGCATGAACGGCGTGATCCTGCTCGCCTATGTGGTGGCCATTCCCGCTAACGAGATCGTGATCCCGACGGTGCTGATGCTCACGGTGCTCACCGCTGGTGTACCCGAGCTTGGAGCGGGCGCCGGCGTGATGTTCGAGCTCGAGGCGTCGGGCGTCGGCGCGTTGCTGCGCGCCAATGGCTGGACCACGCTGACGGCGGTGTGCTTGATGCTGTTCAGCTTGCTCCACAATCCGTGTTCGACCACGATCTACACCATTTGGACCGAGACCCGTAGCGTGCGCTGGACGACGATCGCCACGCTGATGCCCGTCGCGATGGGCCTCGTGGTGTGCTTCCTCGTGGCGCAGGTCTGGCGACTTCTGGCGGGAGTGCCGATGTGATGATGCCCAAACGCAGTGCGGCCGCTGATCTCACGGCGCCGGCCGAGGATTATCTGAAGACCATCTACGAGCTGGAGCGCGATGGCGCGCCGGCGGGCACCAATGAGATCGCGGCGCGACTCGCGATCGCGCCCGCGTCGGTGAGTGGCATGGTGCGCCGCCTGGCGGATCAAGGATTCGTGGAGCACGAGCCGTACCGTGGCGTGCGGCTCACC